>CAYTOG010000017.1:0-19795 GCA_964439765.1 uncultured Methanosarcinales archaeon | reverse complement strand
AGTTTATTAAATTATAGTAGAACAATGGAAATTAAACGAAATAAAAAAAAGAAAAAAGAAAAGAAAAATTTATTCAACAATTAGTTCTCCAGTCATTCCTCGCCAGTCTTCGCAGCTTGAACAACTGTATTCATAACTACCAGCCTCAGAAACAGTGAAACTAATCAATGTCTCACCACTAATTGTTTCTTCAACACCAAGATCAGCGATACTAAATGTGAATTCGTCCATATCTTCTGGAGTAATAGTGAGTTCTACAGTGTCTCCAGCAGAAATACTAACTTCACTAGGATCAAAGCGCCATTTCTTTGCAGTAATCTCAACTAAGACAGTTTCACCACTAAGTGTTTCTTCTTCTTCTACAGTCTCTGCTTCCTCTTCCTCAACAACTTCTTCAGTGTCGTCAGCAGCAACTTCTGCTTCTTCATCAGTGGTTTCTTCTTCAGCTAGTTCAGCAAGTGCTCTTTCAATAGCTTCTTCGAAGACTTCGTAAGATTGTGCTCCACTGATTAATTCTCCATTTACAAAGAATGCTGGTGTTCCACTAACTCCGTAGGATTCTCCATCAGCTGCGTCTGCAGCAATTTCTGCAGCCATCTCTCCATCTTCATCTTCGAGACATTCACTAAATTCATCAATGTCCAGTCCAAGGTTTCTTGCAAGTTCAAGGTATAACTCTTCTCCAAGATCATCTTGGTTTTCAAAAAGGTCGTTATGCATTCCAAAATAATTTCCTTGTTCTCCAGCACATTCTGCAGCAATTGCAGCAGGTTCTGCTTCTTCATGTATTGAAAGTGTGAGATCACGGAATACTAATCTTACAAGACCAGTGTCGATATAATTCTCGTCAATATATGGTAATGTCTCTTCGTAAAACTTTCCACAGAAAGGACATTCGTAGTCACTAAATTCAACAATTGTAACTGGTGCATCCCAATCTCCTTTGTATGCATCATCATCTATTGATACATCAACTCGATCTACTTCTTCATATTCAACTTCTTCTTCGCTCTCTTCTTCAGTATCTTCTAATTCGAGACCTTGTGGGAAGAATAAATCTCCATCTTTTGTAATGTATGAATCAATTTCTTGTCCACTAACAGAAAGCGTTACTCGATATAAGTCGCCAACATCTTCTGAATCAATAAGTCCTGCAGTGTATGGTGCTGGAAGTAAGTAAGTGTTAACATAATCTTGAACAATTTCTTCAGCTTCAGATAAACTTATTGAGTCAGCTGAACTACTTCCGTCTGCGCCAAAAGAAAATCCTTGGGTAAACACACTAAGTAGTAATAGAACAACAAGAACTCCGGAGAGAATTGCCCAAGCATTACTTCCGCTTGGTGCCATAGGATCTTTGCCCCATGTTTCTGTTTTAGGAGTTTCTTTAATGGCAGGTTTGCTTTTAATATCAGCAACATTCTTGCTTTTAGTATCAATTGGCGTTACAGTTGGTTTTGCAACATCTTCTTTTTTTGTAGTTTTCTTTACCACAGTTGGTGTGATAATAACTTCTTCTTTTTTTGGAGTAATCGGAATTACTTCTACTTTTGGTTCTGCTGCTTTTTTAGGTTCACTTTTTTCTACAACTTCCTTTGCGTTGCTAGAAACTTTGTTTCCTTTCACTTTTGTTGTTTTTTTCTTAGCAGCAGGTTTCGTTATTTTTGCTTCAGTCATAACTGACACCTCGTCTTCGATTATTTCTTCGCCTAAGAAGGATTCTTCTATTTCATCTAGGCCTTTCTGTTCCATTCAAACATCACCAAGGGATTTGGGCTTTAGACCCTATATAAAGATTTGCCAAGTCGAGAATAAGCATAGAAAAAGAATAGAAAAAAAGATGTTATAAAAAAACTAAACTATATATTGGATTATATTGTTTACAGAGTAAATGCTTTTTTCTAAATGCTCCGAACTTCCAGAAACAATTTGTTTCTGAACAAGATGTTTATTCTCAATATGTTTAACTTCAAGACTTCTGTGATCGACACTAATCATATCTCCAGCAGAAATTGATTCCCAAGAGAACCCTTGTAACAGTGGAACTCTCTCACTACTAACAATTATTGTACCATCTTTCTGACCAACGTGCATTGTGTAATAGGAGGGATAGTGGTTTTCTTTAATAGTAATAATTGTTTTATCTTTACTGGATAAAAAAATGTTGCTGCCAGTGTGGGTTTCAATATTTTCAAGAGTATTTTGAACAGCTAAGTGCAAGTCATGGTCTTGCATTTCTGTTAAAATAGAATAAAACAATCTTTCAGAATCTGTTTTTCCTTTTGGAACAAAACTATTATCATAGAAAAATTTTTCTCCAGCAAAGCCATTGTGGCAGAACATAAAACTACCAACATCTCTATGGTTGAAATAGAATGGGTGAGTATTTTCCATTGCAGTTTCACTTCCCATTTTCTGACGAACATGGAGCATAACAAACTCAGAGTTTAAATTCAAAAATTGCGCAACTTGTGGATCTTCATATATTGGTGTGATAGATTTGAACTGTTGCCACTCTCCATTCTGTAGCCAAGAAATGCCCCATCCATCATCATGTTTCCAAGAACCAAGGCCATTCGCTTCATTGAACTCGTGAGTGGAAGTTTCATCTTTGGCCATACTAATTGCTGCAGCAAATAATTCAGAACAGTTCACTTTTCCTGCAGCAACAATCATCCGACACATATTCTTTACCTCTTAACTAACAATGTCGAAAATGTTGCGGGGGCCAATTTGCCAGAGCATTAAACAATTATTTGCGATCCGACCTGAGCTTTGCACTTGCAAAGCGAAGCTGAGAGGTGGTTCTCAGGCTCGGCCCCGTTCGAGCGTTAGCGAGATTTTCGACATTGTATTTAAATCAATATACAAAAAAGTATATTTTAGCAACTACTAGGGAACTTGATCTATTTAAATGTGTTGGAGCTAAAATATACATTAGAGGTCTATGTTCCAAGAAGTAAATGTGGTTGATCTTAAAACAAAGAGAAAAATAAAGGTTATTGTGTTAAAAAACAGAATCTTTTACTTCCAAAATACAATCATCCTGTGGTCTCTATGTTTCTTGGATTCAAGTGTGTCAAAACATGTCTGAATCAATTCCTTTGGAACGGTGCGTGCGGTATCTCCAGTATCGATGATATTGTATTGTCCTTTAGAAAAACTTTGGATAACAACATAGTTACTTGAATTCCTCTTCAAGTTTCGAAGATCTTTCACATTCAATCGAAGTAGAACAATGTTTCCTTTTTTCAATTCTTTGTTAACATCATTTAAACTAAATTCTTTTATTTCTATGTCTGTTCCAGCAGAAATTGCATCTTGATAGAGTAAATCTGCTGAAAGTTTTGCAGCATCAACATCTTCTTTGGTGTATCTGTAAAATCTGTAATCTGGAAAATCATATTCTTTGTTAGCAACAACAACTTTGTTGTTAAAACCTTTTTGCATTGCATATTTTGCAAGTGCAAAAACTGAACTTGCTCTTGTAGGAAGAATTGTTGTTTGTTGCCAAATACGAAATTCTTCTGTTTGAGAAATCTCAACATTGGAATCTAACAAATTCATAATAGAAAGAACAGCGGAAGCTGCTGTAGTGTATGGTGTTGTTGCGAAGTGCGGTGTCATAGTATAATAATTCTCTGAGAGTATTTAAGTTTAATTGGAGCAATCATCTTTTATCTGGGCCAGTGGCTATAAACTTAATAATTCCATACCTCCTCGATTTAATGAATGAGTCTATTAACAAATGTTTTAGTGGTCTTAGTTGGTATAGTCGCAGGGTTCCTTGGGGCAGTGATAGGTGGTGGTGGGCTTATCAGTATTGCTATGTTAATTTTTCTTGGGTTGCCTCCTCAATCAGCTATTGCAACAAATAAATTAGGGTCGATTGGGTATAGTATCTCTGCGATTTATCAGTTCAGAAAAAAAAGAAAAATTGTATGGAAATATGTTCTCCCATTTAGTTTGTTATCAATAGCAGGGGCTATTGTTGGTGCTTATGGGCTTTTGATGGTGGATGTGGACTTACTAAAAAAATTAGTGGGAATATTCTTAATTTGTTTATTGCCATTCATATTTTTAAAAAATGGTCTTGGTGAAAAAAGAACAACTATCACAAGAAAAAAAGGAATGGTTGGGTTTATTCTCTATTTTTTAGTCATGGTCTACGGTGGTTTTTTTGGTGGTGGCGCAGGATTATTATTAATTTATCTTTTAATATTTTGTTTTGGTTTAGAAATTCTTGAAGCAAATGGAACAGATTTAATTCCATGGTTACTTCAATCAATAATTTCTCTTGCTATTTTTGCAATGAATGGTTTAGTTAATTTTTATGTTGGAATTTTTTTGTTTATCGGAATGATGGTCGGAAGTTATCTTGGCTCCCATGTAGCAATTAAGAAAGGAAATCGTTGGGTTAAAATAATTTTTACAATTGTAGTAATAGTGTCATCTTTGAAGTTGTTATTTTCTTTTATTTAGAATACGCTTCTTTACCTCCAATAAATACTTTCTGAACTTCACTTAATCTGTCACCATCAAGAAGAACAATATCTGCAAGGTGGCCTTCTTGAAGTAGGCCTTTTTGTTTTCCCATAAGTGGGATTGCTTGAGCAGCATTATATGTGGCAAGCTTGATTGCTTCTGAAAAACCAATTACTCCTTCATCAACAGCAAGATTCAACATTTCTAAAATGCCACTGTGGTTTCCTCCTCCATAATCTGTTGTAACTGTATCAACAAGACCTTCAGAAAGAAAGCGAAGAAAATATTCTTTTTTATTTAGATCATTAATGTGTAATGTGTTAAAAGTCGAGATGTCAATAACACATCCTCTTTCACGAAGTGTTCGAGCAAATGCAATTGCTTCTTCAAGTTCAAAACTTGAGTGGTTTGAATGCGCCGCAATAATTCTGGTATTGTCATATTCTCCTGAATGTGTAAGTTCATCAATAAAATCTTTAGATGCAGAAGCAGTGTGGACCATAACTGGGTGCCCGGTTTTTTGTGATGCAACAAGGCATTCTGTGATTGATTCAAGGGAGTGCCTAAATGGTCCAAGAACACTTTGTTGAATTTTTTGTCTAACCTCTTCAATTGGGGCCGTAACTCCAACATCTCTTAGTAATCTTTCTAATTCATTGGGATCATAATCTGCTTCGCGAAGATATCGTCCTAAAACAGCTTCTTTTATTTTTCCAGCAGTTCTAGAATCAACATCTAATCCATAATCTCGTGAGAATAATTCTGGAATAAATTTATAGTTTTGCACTCCTCCTCCTAAAGTTGCACCAGATCCTCCTTCGCCAAATGCGACAACTACTTCTCCAAAACGCCTAAGTGATTCTTGAAGATCCAATTCTTTTTTTATGCCTTCTCCATCAATTATTCTTGCAGCTAAATAACTCGCTGGTGTATGTGTGATTGCAGAATAAATTCTCAGTGGTGTTTGGCTATTTGCGTCAACAATCGTTTGTGGATCAGAAAGTCCATCAACACTTAGTATTGATGTGGTCCCTTCTGAAAGATGTCTGTATAAATTTGCTCTTGCTTGTTCGGCACCAAGTGGTTTTGAACCACTTGAAAAAAGTGGAGACTTTCCTGCAAGTCCATGTGTGTGTGTATTAATTATTCCTGGAATTATGACTTGGCCTGTTGCATCAACAACTGTAAAACTATCTTTGTCAAAATCTTTTGGCTCTCCAATGTAACTAATTTTTCCATATTCACAAAGAATCAAAACGCCTTCTAGGGGAACACCTCCGTCTCCCACATACGCTGTTCCGTGTTCTATGGCTAAAGAATTCATTTATGCTACGCGTTTTGTTCCTTTTTGTAATTGTGGTATGTGCAAACCATGTCGTTCAAGGTAAGGGTGAATTCCTTGCTCAGAATAGTTTTGAATATCACATGGAGTTAACCCAAGGGAATCTAATGTTCTTGCTTCTAACGTTAGGTCTCTTCCAACCAACCGGCTTGCTTCACTGGTTATGTGTTCAGTGAGTGGCTGTGGTATGCCTAGGGCTCTTGCCATTTCCATTTGGATAACTAATTTGGTTGGAACTTCTTCTGTAAAATATCTGTGTTGAAATGTTTTAGGTGCTGGTGCATTATGTTGATATGATGGATTCGCATGAAGCATATCAACTAAATCTCCCATTGGGATGCCATACTTGTTATGTATCCATTCGTTAATTGTTTCAACAGGTAATCCTAATGCGGCAATTACTGCCGTTCGTTCAGCATCCATGTTCTCCATAAAACGCCCAATTTCTGGAGTAACTCCTTCAACGTAAAATCTGAAATCTTCTTTTCTTCTAATCCTTTCCTCATTAAGGACCATTCCTATTGTATGCATGCTTGGTATGCTATAAAGTCCTGGGAGTAAAGGGTCTGTATATAGTGCAAGTTGAGGGAAGCTCAATTGTGCTTTTGGATAAATTGCTTCTCCTCCTTCTGTAGCTAATTCTGAAAATTGCATTTCGTTTTTTATTGATTTAATTAATGAAATGCCTGGCTGTGGTACTTTGCACCCATAAAGGCAAGTATTTGTTTGACCAACAGAAATTGATGGTGAATATCTGCTTGCCAAAAAAGTTTGGAGAAATAACAATGTTCCCCCAATTCCTCCTGCATTGAGAATAATGCCTTGCCCATCCCTTAGGTGGGGTGCCATCTGTGTGGCTATGTCTTCATATGCATTGGCAACCGCCATTACTGAAACAAGCTCTCCAAATCCTAGGGCTTCTTCCATATCATCTGTAACGAGATCTAACTCAAATTCTCCTTCAATTTTGCCAGTCACAGAAAGAACGGGGTTATTTTTTAAGCGATTTATCTTGTTTCCTGGCCTATTCCATAGGCAAACTTCATTTCCTTGCGACATAAGGTGTGCAGCTGTTGCATGTCCTCCTTTTCCCGCCCCAATAATTGTATATCTCATTTTATTCAGTTTTTTAGTAGTATAACTTGTATAAATACCTTTCGATTTCTAAGGAAAGTTTAATTTTATATTTTATCTTAATTTCAGGGCCTTTTTCAATAGTGGTTCTTAGATAAAAACCCAAAAATATCTTTTATTTGCTCATTTAAACAAAATTTTTCTCCCCTAAAATATATTTGCTTTTCTAAAGTAGTTACATAAAAAGCTTTCGTATTGATGGACAATTTCCAAAGAAATCTAAACACAAAATTCTCCACACAAACTTTATAAACCACTATGAAAAAAACCACATAAACAATACTATTGGCTCAAACAGAGCCCCGAAGAGAAGACAAAAAGACTTACTTTTCTTTGGTCATTAAGAAGGAGGAAGTAGAGATAAATCTACACATTAAACTATGGCACAAAAAAACGTAAAGAAAGGAAAAAACACAAAAACAACGAAAACAAAAGCAAAGAGAAAGATTTGGTGTAAAATTATCTCTCCAAAGAATTTTGGTTCAAAAGAACTTGGTGAAACATATATCACAAAAGCAGAAGACGCTTTAAACAGACACATGACAATTTCATTAAGGGAATTAACAGGTTCTATGCGTGATCAAAATGTAAAGGTTAAACTTCTCCTAAAAGAACTTGATGGCCAACAAATTAAAACAAAAACAGTCGGATATAGTATTGTACCTAATTTTGTAAAGAAACTCGTCAGAAAACGAACCAGTCGTTTAGATGATGTTTATGTTCTAAGAACCAAAGAAGGTCAAGCTGTACAATTAAAAACATTAATTGTCGCTTATAACAACATTAATCGTTCAATGGGTTTAGTTCTTCGAAGTAAACTAAAAGCAATGATTAATGAAGAAATTAAAAAAGGCAACTTTGATGATTTCGTATCAAAAGTAGTTGGGATCAGAGTACAAAGTGCAGCAAAGCGTGCAATCAACAAAATGTATCCAGTGAAAGAAATTCTCATAAGGGGAATGGATCTTGTTGACGAAGCAAAAGCAGCAAAACTCGAGAAGAAATCAGCTAGTCAAATTGGTGATGTGAAAGAACGTCGCAAAATTGAAGAATTCAAAGAAGAAGCACCAGAATCTGAAGAGAAAACAGAAGATTCTGAAGAATTTGGCGAAGAAACCGAGAACAAAGAGTAAACATTTCTTTTTTATTTTTTTATTTTTCAACATAGCTTTCTTTAAGTTATCATATTTTTCCTATATCTTTAAAAATAGTAATTTCTCCTGGCAATTAACATGAAATTTTTAGTGTTTTCAGATACACATGGAGATTCAAAACTAGTTGATGCAGTAGAAAAAAGAGCCAAAGATGACGACATAGATTTTGTTATTATTCCTGGAGATTTCACAAATTTTAGTCAATCAATAAAAGCAATTCTCAAACGATTTAATAAATTTGGAAAAAAGATATATCTGCTTCCAGGGAATCATGAAGAAGGGGAAGAGTATAGTAAAACAATAAAAAAACATGATAATTTAATTGATTTGAATAAAACACATATGGAAATGGAAGGCTATGTTTTTCTTGGCTATGGTGGCGACGGTTTTAGTTTAGAAGATAAAGAGTTCCGAAAGCTTGCAAGAACTTGGTATGGTAATTTCAAAAAGAAAAAAGTTGTTTTAGTAACACACGGGCCACCAAACAATACAAAATTAGATCTTGTGGGTAAAAGGCATGTGGGGAATAAAGATTACCGCAAATTTATTGAGAGAATAAAACCAAAGCTTGCAATTTGTGGCCATATCCATGATACAGCTGGAGTTGTAGATAAACTAGGTGAAACAAAACTTATCAATCCATGTTGGGAAGGGATGGTTATCGAACTTAACTAATTATCAAAAATAAACAACAAGCTTTTTAAGAGAATTCTATATTACAAAGGGTTATGTCTAAAGGGGGGAATTCTGAGGAAGTAGTTGATTATGAAGATGCCTATTTGGACGAAGAAAGAATAAAAAAAGACGAAGCAAAAGCAACAAAACAATTTCTTGGTGAAGAGATAGAAAGTGAAAAGTTAGACAAAGATTGCGAGAAAACTGATGCTGCTTTAGATGTGTTAGAACAACGAACTGAAGCCTTGCAACAAAGTTTATGGAATTTCCAAAAAGCGATTCAAAATTATGTTAAATCAAATAATGAACAATACGCAAGATTCTTTCCAGTATACTCAGAAAAAGTGCAGGAAGGATTAAATAATTTATTTGCGTTCTTTGAGGCAGCCAGAAAATTCTTTGATAATGATTTAGTGATTGTGATTAAATATCAAAAAGATATCCACGAAGAGATAAAATGTGGGAGAGATATTTTGCGTACAGAAAAAAAAGAAGGAAGGGTGCTTAGAAGAGCAGAAAGAAGAGATGAACCCCTTCATGAGAAAGAGAAACTTGCTGCACTGCAAAAACAACACGATATCGTCAAACAATTAAACCAAATCAACGAAGAATTAGCAGAGTTTCTTGAACACATAGCAAAGCTTCTAAGAGAAGATATCAACAGGGTTGGAGAGATAGTTGGTGAGCGCAAAAAAATTAATAAAAGTCTCAAAAAAGCAGAAGGTGATTGGAAAGCATTGCGCAAATTACTTCCGGATCTCACCTCTTTTGTAGGGATGAAAAGTGGTCTTTCTCCATATTTCAAAGAACGTAATCGTCAAGTACACATTTTTAATAAAAAAGCAGCAGCTCTTCTTGAAACGAAAGAACCATTGTATCAAGAGCTTGGAGTTTTAGATAAAGAGATGGATGCAATGGAAGTGGAAGAAGCAGTTGCAATAAAAGAAGAGAGAAAATAATCAAAATAATTTAATCTTTTGTTTCAGATGTTTTGTTTGTCTCTTGAATCTTTTTCAAACTTTCTTTACTAAACTCATAAAAAACTTTTGAAGTTTTCACAGCAAGACCTTTTCTTTCAGTTGATATCTGCACAGCAGACATTTGCGCAACCCCTATAGCAACAACTTCTCCAAGCAAATTCATAATAGCTACAGTATCGCCTTTACGAAAATTTTCTAACTTTGAAATGCCAGGAGCGCCTAAATCGCGACCATGACTTAAACTAAGAAGCGCACTGTCAAAAACCCACGCTTTTTTTGTATATTTAAGCGCATTCTCAACTGGTTGAATACAATAACGAATAAATTTATCTTCACCTTTTTCACGGTAATACCAAAGAGCGTCGCGCAGGTCATCAAGTGTTATTAAATTATCATTCTCACAAAAAGCACCAGCAGCTGTCCTGCGAAGACATGCCATATGTGCGCCACCTATTTTTTTACCTACATCATTGCACAAAGCACGAATATAGGTGCCAGCTTCACATCGAACACGAAACAATACATCTCGTTTATCAATTTCAATAACTTCAAGTTCATAAATTTCCCGAGTACGTAATTGTCTTTTAACTGCACTTTTAACTGGTGGCAGTTGTTGAATTTTGCCTTTGAATGTGTTTAGGGCTTCGATGATTTTTTCTGGCTCCAAATCTTTGTGTACATGCATGACACAAATGTATTCTTTTGGCGCAGTGAGTAAATATTGTGTGACTTTGGTTGCTCTTCCAAGGGCAACAGGTTGTACGCCAGTTACAGCAGGATCAAGTGTTCCTGAATGCCCTGACTTTTTGATACCAAGAATTTTTTGAACGTAATCAGAGACTTGATGAGAACTTGGACCTTTGACTTTATCGATGTTAACAATACCATAAGAAATCAAGGTTTCAACACTTCTTTTTTCAGGGTTACAGCCAATTTCTCCAGTGGCTTCTTCAATAACTATTAATTCTGACATAGAACTCTGTAGAAATCAAACTATTAATAAAAGTATTGAAGAAAATTATTCTTTTTTAACTGCAGGTGCTTCAACAGTTTTTTTTGCTTCAGGAGCAACTTTAGTCTCTGGTTTTTTAGATTCAACTTTTGGAGCAGGTGCCTTTGCTTCTTTCTTAGCAGGTTTTTTAGCTTCTTTAACTGGAGCAACAACTTTAGAACCAAATAACTCTGCTCGAACAACTCCTTTTTCATCTTTAACAACTTGAACTTTAACTTTGGAAGGAGGGTTACGCATTCCATGTCCCCATACTTTTTCATTAACGCCAGTACCAACACGAACGTCATCGCTTTTCATATGTTTAGATAGAAATTGTTTAACTGCAACAGTAGCTTTTTTTGCCCGTTTATATTTTGGAACTTTCAAAAATTCACGACGGAGAGGAATTGTGTATGTCCTTTCCAATTTTTTTGCTTCTGCCATTTTTATATTACTCGTTAAAACTAAGCTTTAGTATTACTGCGACGCCAGTGGCGTTTAACATCAGTTAATCTTGAAGGGTGAATTCTTTTTCCTTTACCAAAGGCTTTCATCACAGTCCAAAATGGTGCCCATTTTGTTTGACGTCCTAGTTTAATAAGACGTTTTTTCCGACTTGGATGTATGTATCGTGCCATTTAACTTCAACTCTTATTTTTTTGCTCGTGATTCTTTGATCATTTGCATTGAAATTTTATCTAAAAATGAAACTCCTTTTGGTGTTAAAATTCTTCCCTTATGAACTCCTTTTGCTGTTTGTGCAATTAATCCACTAGCTTCAAGTTGCTGTAGAGATTTTCGAATAACTGATCCTGAACCAGAAACAAATCTATCTGGTTTGTGACCTCTGTTTTTCCTTCCACCAAACTTAATACGTAATTTGCTTGTACCAACAGGGCCAAGGCGTGCAACGTTTCTAAGGATAGCAGCTGATCGCATGTACCACCAATCTTTATCTTGTGGAAGGCGTTGTTTGTGTGCACCTGTTTTAACAAATCCAGACCATGCTGGTGGTGCAACTAATCCTTCGCTTTTAAGTTGGCTAGCTGCCCTTTCAATTAGTTCATTTGGGTTAACTGTTAAGATATGACTCATAGCCATGCTGGATTTTGTCTTGTTTATAAAGGTTTCTGTGTGCCATAAGCACACAGAATACCTTGAAAATCTTTGATTTTCATATCTTTTGGAGAGTGGAGTCCTACAAAAGTTCAGAAACTTTGGTTTCTGTGAGTTTCTGTGTACCATAAGCACACAGAATTCCTTGAAAATGTGCCAATTTCTAAAAAAGAAGCTCTTTTTACTTTTCACAACTCTTAAATACATTTTTTCAAAGATTGAGCTCATGAAGAAGATTGTGGTTTTAGGGGGTGGTAGTGGGAGTTTTACTGTTCTAAGTGGCCTAAAAAGACATGATGTTGAGCTTTCAGCAATTGTTTCTATGGCAGATGATGGTGGAAGTACTGGTGTATTAAGGGATGAATTAGGAGTATTGCCACCAGGTGATGTGCGCCAGTGTATTGTTGCCCTTTCTGATTCAAGTAGGTTAATGCGCTCTTTAATGAATTATAGGTTTGAAGATGGTGGGCTTAAAGGTCATAGTTTTGGGAATCTCTTATTGTGTGCAATGGAGAAAGTAACAGGTTCATTTGAAAAAGCAACTGAAGAAGTTGGAAAAATTCTGAATATCAAAGGAAAGGTGATCCCAGTAACCTCAACAGATGTGCGTTTGAAAATGGAACTTAGTGATGGCACAATGCTCAAAGGAGAGGGAGAAATTTATACTTCTGATAAAATCAGTCAAGGTTACAAACGAATGTTTTTAGAACCAACGCCAATAGCTGATGTGCATGCAATAGCTGAGATTATGAATGCAGATTTAATTGTGTTTGGCCCAGGGGGGTTGTATTCATCATTAATACCTTTGTTATTAGTGCCAGGAATTGCAGGGGCTCTAAGAGAAACAAAAGCACATAAAGCATTCATTTTAAATTTAATGAACCGAAAAGGTCAAACAGGTGGTTTTACTGCAAATTCTTATCTGCATGAAATTCAAAAGTTCACGGGGTTTAATGTGTTTGATACAATAATAATTAATGATGCAAAGGTGTCAGATGATTTGTTAGAGAAATATAAAACTGAAGGAACATTAATTTATGATGATCTACCAGATAATCCTTCTGTAAAAAGAGTAGATGTTGTAAGTTCGGTGGCATCAAATTATGAAAAAACAGATGTTTTAGCAAAGCACCGAGTGTTTATTCGTCACGATTCTGAAAAAATTGCAAAGGAGTTGATGTCTCTTGTTAATAATATTTGACCATTTATTTATTTGCGACAGGCGAACGCGCGGCCTAAATGCCAAAGCAAATAACTCAAACAACAATTTCGACCTGAGCCTTTCGCAGAAAGACGAAGTTGAGGAGTGGGACTTGGGTATGGCCGCGTTCCGAGTGAGTGAAACGAACGAAGCTGTAGCAAATAAAGAGGAATTAAAATGTTAATAATATTTGATCTGGATGATACCTTAATTGACACATCTGCGTGTGTTGGACCTGCGAAATTAAAAGATGCATTAAATGTAATGATAACTCATGGGCTAAAAGTGCCTTCAGAAAAAGAAGCTGTGAAAAAGATACTTGAAATAAACTCTTCTTCAAAAAGTGGTGGAAGAGCAATAATTCAATTTTGTCAAGAAATGAATCAAGAACAGTTCGCAGAAGTTGGGATAAAAGAATACTATGAAAATATAGATCCAATGAAAATAGATATCTTGGCTCTTCCTCATGCAAAAGAATTACTAACTAACTTACATGAACAAGGCCATATACTAACAGTTGTAACATATGGTCATAAAAAACAACAAGAACAAAAATTGCAACGCGCAATGCAAAGCGCAGGAGTTGATATGTCTTTGTTTACAAAAATTTACACAACGCCTCAAAAAAATAAAGGAGAATATTACTCTAAATTGATAGAAGAAATTGGCAAGTCAGAAGAAATTGTTATTGGAGATAATCTTGAACGTGATATAATGCCAGCAAAAAAATTAGGTATAAAAACAATTCACTTCCGTAATGGTCGAGGAAAACATATACAATATACTGAACAAAACAGACCATCATTTTCCATAAACTCTTTAAAGGGTGCAATTGACATTATTAACAAATTGAAATAAACTTGTGTAAACAAAAAGAAAACATAAGGGATTATGTAGTAATTGTTTTAGGTGTTAAAAAATGCAAGCAATTGTGATGGCGGCAGGTGAAGGGTTAAGGTTGTACCCATTTACAACTAACAAGCCAAAAGCCATGGTCCGTATTTCAAGGTCACCTCCACTGGAACATTTATTCTCTGAAATTTCAAAAGTAAAACCAACGGTAAAAGAAATAATCCTTATTACTGGTTACAAAGAAGAAGTAATCAAAAAATATTTTGGAGATTCTTATGGTGGAATAAAAATCAAGTATGTCACTCAAAAGAAACGTCTTGGAACTGGCCACGCAGTAAGTCAAGCTGAACCATACATTAAAGGAAAGAAAAGTTTTCTAGTCATCAACGGAGATGATTTGTACTCTGCAATTGATCTGCAGCAATTAACAAAATATGATAATTGCATTTTATTACAAGAGAAAGAAGACGTCACAGCATTTGGTGTCGTCACAGTTGATTCTAAAGGAAAAGTAACTGGGTTTGTCGAGAAGCCAAAAGGAGAAGCTCCATCAAATTTGATTAATGTGGGCGCGTATTCATTTACTAAAGAATTGTTCACAATTTTAAATAAACTAAAACCTTCTCCAAGGGGGGAAATAGAGTTAACGGATGCTGTTCTAAAATTAGCAAAGAAAAGAAAGATGCATCATGTAAAAGTGAAAGGTTATTGGAGTCCTGTTGGTTATCCTTGGCATATCTTAGATGCAACTAGAAGTGCACTAAAGCATAACACTGAGATGAAATATGCTGGAGAAGTAAAAGCCGGTGCAATGGTAGAACATGAAGTAAGTATTGATACTGGGTCTGTTATCAAAAAGGGTGCAAGGATAGTCGGTCTTGTGAGTATTGGAAAAAATGTAATTGTGGAAGAAGGAGCAAGTATAATTGGTCCAACTGCGATTGCTAATAACACTAAAATTGGAAAAAACACAATAGTTGACAAATCTGTTATAGGAAAAAATACCACTATTCAAAGCAATTGCCACATCCACCACTCTGTTCTTGGTGACAATGTAATAATAAAAGAGGGAATTACAACTGAATATAACAATCCAAAAACAACAATCAAGGTATTGGTCAAGAAAAAGAAAGTTGATACAAAATTGAATCAACTCGGTTGTTTTGTGGCTGATTGTGTGGCAGTTTCAGAAGATACAAAGCCAGGGCAGATAATCACCCAAAACTCTTAAAAAACAGCCTTAAAACTATAGTATTCTATGATAGACTTATCCAACATTCAAAAAGAACTTGCAGCCTACGACAGTAAGCGTGAAGATTTAATCAAAAAAAGTAGAGACGTTCTCAAACTCTCAAAACTTCTAATCTATGCAGTGCACCGCGATGAAATACAAAAAGCTGAAGAGTTCAAAACAAAGATCGAAGAAGAGATCAAACTTTTAGAATCAATTGCAACACATGATCCAAAACTTCAATATGAAGGAAGTTACAAAATTGCTGTGCAAGAATATGTTGAAGCAATTCTGTATCTCAATTTTGTTCAAACCGGAGAAATCAAAGTTCTAACAAATCTTCATGCAGAACACTATCTTTTAGGCCTTGCAGATCTTCCAGGAGAATTAGTGCGAAGAGCAGTATTTCAAGCAAGCAAAGGAGACAGAGAAGCGGTGGAAAAAATCAAAGATGCAATTGATAACATTTATGGTCAATTTCTAACTCTAAACAGTAGAGGAAATGAACTTAGAAGAAAAGTTGATGGCATAAAATATTCTTTAAACAAGTTGCAAGATTTAGTGTTAGAGTTGAAGTTAAGGGCAAACTAATATTTTATAATCTCTTACTTTACCAAACCCAAGGCACAAATCTCCACTTCACTTGTCTCCGATACCTGGCATAGTCTGGATCCATTCCTAAATGTCTCTCTTCAGTGAGTGCTCTGAAATAATAAATGACTGTCCAAAGAAGCATACCAAAAAAGAAAGGAATTGTCATAACGGGCAAGAGCGTCAACCACCAGATAGAATTCTTAGCAATATACGCTGGATGTCGAACAATCGAATAAGGAAAGCGTGAAACAATTCCACGGTTAGTCAAGTTAGACGCTTTAGCACCAAGTGCAACAGATGCCCAGGTATAAATGACAAGCAAAAAAATAACAAGGATTTTACAAATCATGTCATACGTTGGATTCCAAAAAAAAACATAATCGCTTGCACCCCATGGGACAACATCACCAACGCGCCAATTAAATGGAGGATAACAAATAAGAGCAACAATCCATCCGAAGAATGTTGGCTCAACTGAGCGTACAGTGTTACGCAAAAATGAAAATTCAAAAGTATAGCCGAATGCAAAAACTGCTGTATCTATGCTAAAGAGTAAAATCAAAAAGAATCCATAAGACCAAGGATTGGAAAGTGCAGAAAGGAGATTGTTCCAATTGTTGTACATAAACTGAATCATGAGTGGCAAGAAGAATAATTTGACACCGATAAAAAGAATTGCAGTTTTTTCATCTTTCTCAAGAGGAATAAATCTCCCAAGACGCAAACCTTTGAAATTTTTAATAAGAAAATGAAAAAACAAATATGGTTTATTCATATCGTAACGAGTAACAGTCAATAAGTAATAAGGAATACTAAGAACAATAAAACAAATATACAACAGGAACAAAAATTCTTGAACAGGTGCTTTAACAAATGACGAATAATGTGGCCCGAAGCGAACAAAGAGTAATCCAAGACCATACAATAAAACAGAACAAACCCATAGCTTAAGGGCATGAGGATAATCTCGTTTTAAATACATCATGGAAACAAAGAAAAAAATCATTAATAAAGACCCTGCTTCTCTAGAAGTAATTATGAAAATAAAAAAGAATAACTGTAATGGTATTAATTATTTATAATAGTGAATACATACCACACAAAATTCCTGGCTGATTGCATAGAATAGTTAGTGATAATGTTTCTTCGGGTTTATCTTGAATTGATCTTAAGCAACCATCTGGTAATTTTCGTCTTGGTTGTTGATGAAATTCATCAACGGAATGTGCAACAATGTTAGCTTCAGTAGTTGATATTGCTCCAAATTCTTCTAATATACGAACTTTCGATTTAAAACGATCTGGGTCTTCATAAACAATTTGCGGAATTCTTTGATACGAAGAAGTTGGAACTTCTGGATGAAGTGTTTTAACATAATTCAAACTAGGTTCTCTAAAACTTTTGCCATCATCACAGATATGAACTAATTCAAAAGATGGATGGACAAACAAATAAATTGTTTCAAGATATTCAGGAATATCTTCAATAGATGAAATTCTTATGCCTCTCTCTGCTCCATAACAACTTGTTGTAGCAAGATTACGAATATATCTTTCACAATCTGTCTCATCAACGTGTTCAAATGAAAATGTAACGTCTTCAGTGTTACCTTCACCACAACTTATTTCTTCCCATTTCTTAAATAATAATTTTTGTTCTTCTTCAGGAAGTAAGTACACCCAATAATGAGATAATTCATGAATAATTCTACTTGGTTTGATAGGATTATATGACGATCTATCTTGATTTGGTTTTGTATAAACCCTCATACGGCCAAGACGTGAATTCATACTAGCTCCAACTAATGTACCTTCTGGAAGTCGAGAATGACGTTTAATAGTATCATCAAACCAAAGGGTTTCAAGAGCATCAATAGGTTCATCGAAATTACTAAGATATAAGTTAACTTCATTAAAACCATCAAGAGCATATTTTGCAATATATTCACGTTCTTCAGGAGAAACACCTCCATTAAACATAATCTTAAAATCAAATGTTTCTTCAAGTGATTCTTCAGTTGGGGTTGTAAGAAAAGGTTCTTTATACAAAAAGAATTCACGATCATGATCAAAACCAGTTTTAAATGAGTTAAATATAGAATATTTGTGATCCCTATAATGAGCAGAGTGAGTAATCATAGCACATAAAGTAAGTGCTGTTGAAACAACCATCACTGGAATTGATTTTTTTGGATTCCAAAGATATTTGTCTGCCCAGAATACCATGTTATAAAAGTAAGGGTGGCTGTTTATAAATTTTCCCCTAAAATAACTACTCTTCAGTAAATAATCGAAACCTTTATAAAGCCAATTCTATTAAAATAACTCATGAAAATCCTAGCTTTAAGTGATGTTCACGGTGATAAACGTTTTATGCAGAAAATGGCAAAAAAAGGTAAAGCCGCTGATGTGGATCTAGTTATCTTAGCTGGAGATTTAGCTGATGATGCTGGTAATATAGCAGGGCTTGTAGGGCCACTAAAAGAAGAGGGTTTAGATGTTGCAATTCTGCCTGGAAATCATGAAGGTTTATCTGAAACAAATTTTCTTGTCAAACGTTATGATGCTAAGAGTTTGCATGGTTATGTAATTCAAAGTGGTGATGTTGGAATTTTCGGTTGTGGTTATGCTGATGTTGGAATTCATCAACTTTCAGAAAAAGAATTCTTTGAAACTCTAAAAAAAGCACATGAGCAAGTAAAAGATGTGAAGCATAAAATCATGGTAAGTCATGTTCAACCAAGTGAGTCTGTAATTGGAATTGGTATGTTCCCAGGATCAAGTGGAGTTAGAAAAGCAGTTGAAGAATTTAAACCAGCTTTGCACATTTGCGGACATATTCATGAAACGCATGGAATGGAAGAGATGATTAATAATACTAGAGTTTTAAATGTAGGAAAAACAGGAACTTTAATTGAGGTGAAAGAGGATGGAGCGCACAGAGTGTCCAGATTGTAAAAAGGCATTGCATCACGGGCAGCATAAGTTTGCTGACGGGATGTTTAAAGTACATTATTGTAAGAGTTGTGGGTATCGTAGTGAGAAGGTGTTGTGATCATTTTCTAAGAAACAACCCATTAATAAATTGTAACTACTCTGAAAGGATAACTTTATAAAGAAAATGTATTTTACAAGTTTAATGGTTCCATCAGTTGATTATGAACAACATTCATTTGAGGTAAATCCTTCTGCTGAAGGGATGATATCTGTTGATTATACTGGGCCATCTGCATCTAAGGGGGCAGATTTTTTCGCATCACTTCATTTACCTTCTAGTTATTCAAGGGAGAGACCAGTTTGTGAAAGAGCATTATACTTGTTATCCCATGAATTAGGTGTTGATGGTGGAATAAGAGCAAGTATTGAAATTGCATGTGAAGATCCCACACAATTTTCAGGAGAATTAGAATTAATGATTTCTCAGCGTCTATCTAATAATTAATTAAGCAGCATCAAATAATCTTTTGTGAGGACCATATCCTTCAGTTAATATTTTTCTATATGGCCCTTTTTTTCCAATATGTTCTGGCATTGTAAATATGTAAAAAACTTTATCTTTTCTTATTAAAGAAGGTTTAATTAGTATTCGAATAATAGTTCCTCCAAGACCAAGGTCAGTCCATTGATTTGTGGTTCTAATTTCAGTTAATCTAACAAGCAACCTCATAACTTCTAAAATTTGATTACGATTTAATTTTTTGAGTTTATTTGCACTTCCATGGGTACCATACTTATTGAAAGAGTAGTATCTATGTAAACCTTCAACAGGATCAAGAATATAGCGTGTCAATTGTTCTTTAGTAAACGGAAAATTATTAACATTTAACGGATCAAATGCTGCGCGCAAACCACTTAAAATAAAATTTATTCCTGCTCTAAATGATCTTACAAATTTACGTACCATCCCTCTAGAAATAAGAGTTCTTTTTTTGGATTTAGAAAGTTCAACAAATCGATTTAACTCCTTTAAACAAAGAGTATATCCTCTGCGAAGATCTGCTAATTTTTTAACACCAATCCAAGAAGCAAATGAAGTTAAAT
>CAYTOG010000016.1:0-20115 GCA_964439765.1 uncultured Methanosarcinales archaeon | reverse complement strand
CTTCCAAGTGATGTTGATGAAATAGATGTTACTGTTCAGAGTTATTACTATGTGCAAACAGCTAGTACTCTAACAAATGATGTAATTGAAAACGTCGGTTTTGAATTTCAAGTAGCACTAGATTGGTTTGAAGAAAATGATCTTAGTGCAACAGAAATTGCAATGCATCACTTCGATGAAGACACTGGAGTTTGGAGTGAGCTTGTAACAGTCCATACAGATAGTGATGACGACTATGAGTATTATACAGCAGAAGCTGAAGGATTCAGTTACTTTGCTGTTGCTTTAGCAAGTGATACCATAGAATCTCTTGTAAGTTCGGTTGAAGCTGAAGCAGAAGAAGTTGCTGAAGAAGTTGAAGCTGAAGCAGAAGAAGTTGCTGAAGAAGCTGAAGCAGTGGAAGAAACAAGTGAGAGTGCTTTTGGACTTGGAAGCATACTCCTTGTTGTGGCGGTGATTCTTGTGATCTTAGTTGCTGTTATTCTGTGGAAAAGGGCGCGGGCACAAGAAGTTCCTATGCCTGTGAAAAGACCTGTTCCAAAGAAAAGGAGAAAGAAGAGAAGATAACGAAAATAATTTTCTTTTTCTAATTATTTTTTTCTTTTTCTTTATTTTAAAATTCTAAAAAATCTCCAACTTTGCATTGATTCTTAGAATCATTTGTTGCAAGTTCGATGCAATACGTCCCTTTTTTCTTTGATGTGAAAAAAGTGAATGGCCAAAATTTCTTGTTAATTTCAATAACTTGTTTGTCTTTGTTTAAGATAAGTATCTCTAAAGGAAAGAATACAAAGAAATTGTGCAGAGAAACAGTTTTTTCTTTTGTGAAATGCATTATAAGGTTACGTTTTTGATGAAACATTAAACCAATTCCTTGCCGCCAAAATGATTTTGCTTGGATCACTTCATCGCAAACAAGACGATCTGTACTTTTGTTTCTGAGCATAATTGAAACAAAGAAGACATAACTAATTAAATCTAACTCTCTTCTCTAGCTATTTGACAACAATACTACAATAAAATTGATATACTTTGCTTCATTCCTTCTTACATAATATGATCATAAAAACGTTCAAAGGGGGCTACGATGGAAATTTTTCCTATCTTGCAATAGATTCTGATCAAGCTCTTCTAATTGATACTAGTATTCCAGCAACAGAAATTTTAGAATACTGTGAAAAAGAAAACTTAAAACTGTGTGCTGTTGTGGTTATGCATTCACACCATGACCATATTATTGATTTAGATGTGTACAGAAGACGAGGAATTCCTATCATTGGGCACAAAAGTTTGCCATTTACTATTGATCAAAATGTCGATGAAACAGAAAGTGTTTCTGTTGGAAGAAAAAAGTTTACAGTGATGCACACACCAGGGCATAGATTCGATTGCATTTGCTTATTTGATGGCAAACGATTGTTCACTTCAGACACACTATTCGTTGGAGCATGTGGTGGAGTACATTTTCCAGGATCAGATCCAGGGAAGATGCTTGAAACATTAAACAGGCTCAAACGTTTACCTGATGACACAATTATCTATCCTGGACATGATTATGGGAAAACAAAAACGAGTACAATCAAATATGAGAAACAAAACAACAAATTTCTGAATATGACAAAAGAAGATTTTTTGCAAAGATAATAAAGGATTAGACAAATAATTCAAATTATTTCTCCACATTAGCCTATATCCATTAATAATCTTTATATAATATATACTTTTTTCTTTAATTATATTGAGAAAATTATAATTGGGGGCTTAAATTAAATATGGTAGCAATAGATGAAGTTGTAGAATCACTTAGTGGAGTATATGGAAGTTCTTTTGGATTTATTAGAAATGGAGAGTTTGTTAAGGCACAAACTCATATTTCTAGTGCTCTACACAGTGTAGACCGACTTTTAACTAAAGAAGGTTACTCTGGTAATTTAAAATTTGCAGAGATAATTAATGGAGATGAAGATGCTTTAGACTTATTAGCGATTGGGGCAGAACAACAAGCAATTTCTACAATTTTAGGAACTGATGAACATTTCAAAGTAGGGGGTTTAACTGCTTCTCTTCTTGCAAGACAAATGTATGGATTAAGACTTTCAAGTAGTGCAGGAAACGAAGAACCAATTGAACTTGCAAGTAAATTATACGGTGCCCTTGAATTAACACCTGAACCTAGCTTAGGTGGAGCGCGAATGGAAGCACAAAGGGGCTTACTTGAAGTAGCAAAAGCAGAACATCAAGAAGATCCAGATTTATACACTCCAGCATTTGAATTTTACAGACTTGGAATAAACGAACTTACAAATGCAATAAAACAGAAAGGTGAAATATTTGGCGATGAATGGCTAGCTGAAGCGAATCGTGAAATGGCATGGCTAGTTGGATATGGGGCAGATACTGCAAGGGAACAAGCAAAATTGTATGCGGCAAATGGCAGAACCGAAGAAGCATTAGCTGCGTTTGAATTATCTGGAGAGTATAATGCACAGGCTTTAGAAATGGCAGTTGCTGCTGAAGATAACCCAGGGATTACACAGCAAAGCCGTTCAGCAGCTGAAGTATTGTATCAAAGAGCAATGCTTACAGAAGATGATAAGGGTGCTTCATTATTAATTTGGGAATCTTTTGATGTACATATTAGAAAAGCGCGGGAAGCATATACTGCGAATCCTACAGCAGGTGTTGGCGAAGGAGTGTTTTTATCTCTAGTTGAAGCAGAAGTCACATCATATTCTGAGGAGAGATTTAATAACGGGGGTTTAGATGCTGCCGAACAAGCATTTGGTCATGTACTAAGCAATATTGGTGATATCCCAACACAATGGTGGGCACACGCAAGGCCAGAGAGATTAAATCTAGTTGCAGAAAGAATTCTCTCTGCTGGTGGAACAGATTACATGGAGCAAGTAAACACATTATACGCACCAGGTGGTCCAGGACACCACGTAGCAGGAGAGTAAAGAAACTTTTTTCTTTTATTTTTATTATTCTTTTTAAACTTTTAATTATTTTTTAAATAAAACTTTATCTCCTGATTTAGATCTCTTACTTTCTCTTTCAGCTACATTTATAATCCTCAAATACTTATCTCAACATAAATACAATGGCTAAACTACAAAAAGTACTTTCATACCCTGCAATCCTGTTAATTACAATTAACTCTATTATGGGAACAGGAATCTTCTTTCTCCCAGCAGTTGGTGCAAAGTACTCAGGGCCAGCAAGTATAATTGCTTGGCTTATTCTTTCAGTAATCTCTATTTACATTGCAATGTGTTTTGCTGAACTCGCAAGCATGTTTGCAAAAGCAGGTGGGATCTATGAGTTTTGTAAACAAGCGTATGGGAGATTCCCAAGTTTTTTAATAGGATGGACAACAATTATAGCAGGAAACATTACAATTGCGATGCTTGTAGTAGGAGCAATTCAATACCTCTTACCTGAAGGATCAACTTTAGCAAAAATTGCAATCTCCTTATTATTCATAATTATTTTCAATGCAATAGCTTTCTCTGGGATGAAAACGAGTGCAGTTATGTTAATTACATTCGCATTCATCACTCTAATAACTTTATTAACATTAATCATCCCAGGATTATTAAAATTCAACTCTGGACATTTCTCTCCTTTCTTAACAGCTAATACTTCAACTATTTTCTTCACAGTATTCCTAATAGCAGAAACATTTTTTGGGTGGGAAACTGCAACATTCCTAGCTGAAGAAACCAAAGATGGGCAAAGAGTTATGCCAAAAGCACTCATTGTTGGAACAGTTCTAATTGCAATTATTTGTTTATTATTCGTAATCACCTCAATTGGTGTTATCCCTGCTGAAATATTTGGGGCATCTTCAACACCACTAACAGATTTAGGGATATTACATTATGGGATATTTGGTGGATCAGTGTTCACAATTCTGGTGTACCTAGCTATCATAGGATCAGTTGCAGGGTGGGTAGTTTCAGCTCCAAGGCTTCTCCTTGCAATGGCAAAAGATAAATTGTTTCCAAAACATTTTGCTGTCATTCACAAAAAATTCAAAACTCCATATAAGGCAATTATTCTGCAAACAATTCTAACAAGTATTTTAGTAGTGGTTGGAGCAGGATCCTACACAACAATGCTTCATCTTTTAGTACCTGTAGTTCTAATTTTGTATTGTTTTGTAATTTTAACAGTTCCAATTTTAAGATATAAACAAAAAGAAACGAAAAGATATTTTACAGTTCCTTTTGGAAAAACTTTGCCATATGCAATTGTTGCAATTCTAATTAGCCTTATTTGGATTTGGGTAACACACACTGATGGGGCGTTCAACATTTTATCATTAGCGGGATCATTAATACTTTTAGGAGTTCCAATTTATTTCCTAATTGAAATGTATTATGATGCTCCAGCAATAAGAAGAGTAAATGAATATTTATCATACCCACTTCTTCTTTTAGAAAACTTAGTTTTTCCAGTGGGGTCACGTTCAACTCTTCTCAAATACGCAGGGCATATGAAAGGGAAGAAAGTATTAGAATATGGTTGTGGTGTTGGAACACTAACAAGGAGATTGGCAAAGAAGGTATTGCCTGGTGGCCACATCTATGCATATGATATGGTGGAGCATAATGTTCGAATTGCAGAGAATCATTTAGCACATTTAGCTCATGTGCATTTGCATCATCATCCATATTTACATCATTTCAAAATTGCACAAAAACAACCAAAAGTTGATTTACTTATTTCAGCAGCTGCACTATCATATATGCAAAAGCCGCAAACTGTTTTGAAACATCTAGCTGGGCATGTGAAAAAGGGGGGAAAAATAGCTTTCCTTGATTATGATAAATTTTTCTTTGTGCTTCCAAATGTGTATTGGATACAAGACCACACTTATTTACAAAAAATATTCAAAAATGCAGGGATGGAAGTTGAGATTATTAAGAAACGAAATCTGTTGTGGGAAAGTGTATATATTGTTGGCGTGAAGAAGTAATTTACTAAATGTTCACTTAGCAAAACCACTCAAATCCAATTGCTCACGTACTTTTTTCCCACGCACTTTACGAATCATTTCATCTTCTTTTTCTAACTTCTTTTGAATCTCTTGTGCGCGTACAACAACATCACGTGGCATTCCTGCCATACGCGCAACATGAATCCCATGGCTTTGATCAGTGCCACCTGCAACTAACTTTCTCAAAAAAATCACTTCTCCTTTTATCTCACGCACAGCAACATTATAGTTATGCACATTTTCAAATTGATCAGCAAGTTTATTCAGAACATGGTAATGTGTTGCGAACATGGTCTTTGCTTTGATGTTGTTATAAATATATTCTGCAGTCGACCAAGCAATAGCAACTCCATCAAATGTGGATGTGCCACGACCAATCTCATCGAGTATTACTAAACTGCGATTTGTTGCATATTTTAATATCTCTGCGGTTTCGAGCATCTCTACCATAAATGTACTTTGTCCAGATGAAAGATCATCATGTGCACCAACCCGTGTAAATATTCGATCAACAATCCCCATTCGACAACTTTGCGCAGGAACAAAACAGCCAATTTGTGCCATGAGGACAATGAGCGCAGTTTGACGCATAACAGTGGATTTCCCAGATGTGTTTGGTCCGGTGATAATCATCATCTCTCCATCAAGAAACTTAACTGTGTTTGGAATGAAATCATCTTGCAGGCGTTCAACAACAGGATGCCTCCCATCAACTATTTCTAATTCTAATTTATCACCAGAAATAATCTCTGGACAAGAATAATCATACAATGCAGAGGCTGATGCAAAAGAACAAAGAACATCAAGTAGTGCTAATTTATCTGCAACACTTTGGATCCCCTGTGTTTCTTTAGCGCACTTTGCAAGTAATTCATGATACAACTTATACTCCAACTGCAAAATTTTTTCTTGGGCTCCAAGAATTTTGTCCTCGAGGACTTTCAATTCTTCAGTGATGTAGCGCTCAGCGTTAGCCATTGTTTGTTTGCGCATGTAATGTGAGGGGACTTTAGAAGCATACTTTTTACTAACCTCTAAAAAATATCCAAATACACGATTATAAGAGACCTTTAAACTATTGATTCCAGTAGCGCTCCTCTCTTTTTCAACAACTGCATGTAAATGACTTTTCGAATCACGAGAAAGGGAAAGTAATTCATCTAATTCACTGTTGTACCCAAGAGCAATAACTCCTCCTTCACGAATTAATGTGTTAGGATCTTCTTTAATAGCAATTTGTAACTCTTGAAATAAAGATTCAAATAGTTCAATGGCTCCAATCTCTTGTAACAACGAAGAGTTGGATGAAGATAATAATTGTTTAAATTTTGGTAATTGCAATAAACTTTTCTTTAGAGCAACTAAATCTTTTGGGCTAGCATTCCCATAATTAACTCGGCCAATAAGACGTTTAAGATCATACACTTCAGAAAGAACTGTTTGTAACTCTGAGAGAAGAATAGGATCTTTTAATAATTCAGCAACAGCTTTTTGACGTAGAATGATCTTGTCAGCTTCCAGAAGTGGCTCTTTAATAACTCGTTTTAGAAGGCGAGAACCAGCACTGCTAACTGTTTTATTCATTACAGAAAATAATGTTCCTCTTCCTTTTTCTCCACGAGAATTAACAACTAATTCTAAATTACGAAGAGTTGAGCGATCCAAGTGCATAATTGTGGAATTTCCTTGTAGAACAATGTCTGTGAAATGTGTTAATACTTTCTTTTGTGTATCTTCTAAATACTGAATCAACGCTCCTGCTGCAAGAAGACTTTTATCATTTTCATCAAGATGAAATTTTGTTAAGAACTGTTTGCCAAATGAACGCAGTAATATCTCATGCGCCTGTTTACGCTGAAAATAAAAATCATCACTATTACTAACAAACACATCACTGTTTTGAATTTGTGAAATCAATTCGGAATCAACAAGTAAACTCATTGGAAGAACAACTTCTGAACAAGAGCGCCTTTCAAGTTCGCTAAGTAAACCACTAACTGTTTGTTGAGACCCAAGCAATAATTCACCAGTAGACAAATCAGCAAAGCAATATGAGAATCCTGAACTGCAACTTACAATTGCAGTAATATAATTATTTTCAGATGCATCAAGAAGTGTTGATTCAATTAGTGTTCCAGGGGTTACAATACGCACAAGTCCTCGTTTTACAAGTCCTTTGGCTTGTTTAGGGTCTTCAAGTTGTTCAATTATTGCAACCTTGTGTCCTTTCTTAACGAGTTTCCCAAGGTAAGGTTCAAGTGCATGATATGGGATACCTGCAAGTGGTGCTCGCTTTTCACCTTTGCCTCGAGCGGTTAGTGTAATCTCTAAATCTCTCGCAGCAGCTTCGGCATCTTCGTAGAACATTTCATAGAAATCTCCCATTCTAAGGAGGATAAGACAATCGGGATTATCGCGTTTGGCATCTCTGTATTGTTTCATTCCAGGAGTAAGATTCTCCTCAGAGATCTCTAATATGCTAACCATAAAAAACAGCAGATAATACTACTTTTAAGCATTTTCATGCTGAAGATCAACCAACACCCTTAAATACCACAAAACAGTTATTTTTCTTTGATGAAAGGGGATGTGAGGATCGGAAGATTCTTAGGGATTGATGTAAAATTGCATTTCTCTTGGTGGTTTATAGCTTTGCTTTTAACATGGGTTTTAGCAACAAATTTCTTTCCTGTTTTTTATCCAGAATTAAGTACAACAAGTCATTGGATCATTGCAGCGATCTCTGCCATCCTTTTGTTTGTTTCAGTAATTTTGCATGAATTCTCACATTCTCTTGTTGCAAGAACCAAAGGGATCCACGTCCATTCTATTACATTATTCTTTTTTGGTGGTGTAGCTGACATAGAGTCAGAAAGTATGAAGCCGATGGATGAATTTCTAATGGCAATAGCAGGGCCATTTTTCTCATTTTTTCTAGCTGGAGTATTTGCAATAATTTTTCAACTAACAGAAACAAATATCATAATAAACGCAATTGCATTTTATCTTTTCCAATTAAATTTAATTCTTGGAATTTTCAATCTTGTTCCAGGATATCCTTTAGACGGTGGAAGAGCACTGAGAGCAGTTTTACATTGGTATTACAAAGATCTTAGAAAAGCAACAAAGATCGCATCGTTTTGGGGTAAAGCATTTGCATTTCTCTTAATTGTATTGGGATTTTTTCAAATTTTCTCAGGATCATTTGCTGGTATTTGGTTAATTCTAATTGGGTTTTTCTTACACTTTATCGCGGGATTAAGTTACGAACAAGTAATTTTTTATGATGTATTGAGTAAATGGAAAGTTTCTCAGTTTGAAGTAAAAGCAAAAACAAGTATTATGGTAAAAGATAGCACTAATCTCAAAGAGTTTATTCAAACGCACCTTGCTGATAAACATAAAGTGTTCATTGTCAAAAAAGGAAAAGAACCTTTTGCTCTCCTTGATCTAACAGGCATTCAAGCTCTTCGCGGGGAAGATTTAGAAAAACTAAGTGTGAAAGATGCTGCAATTCCTTTAAAGAAATTAGGAACATTAACTCCAGACCAATCTGCGTACAAGGCGTTTAAGAAATTTCTTGAAACAGGTTCAAGGGTGTTGTCAGTAAAGAAAACTCTAGATTCTTCAAAGATTGATAGCTTAGTATTTAAAGAGCAAGTAATGAATGCGCTTGTGAGAAGATTAAAATTTGGTGTTGACTTTAAAGGTGTTAAAGAAGCAAAAGTGAAAAAGGTTGCAAGAAAAAAAGGAAGAGCAAAAGCAATTGCTGCAGCAAAAAAACTATCATCTCCGAAGAAAAAAACAAAAAAAATCGTGAAGAAAAAAACAGTAAAGAAAAAGAGAACAAAAAAATTAAACAAACGTGCAAGCGCAAAGATTCCTGTTTCAACGGGACCAAATCTTCCAATGCCACAAAGACCAGAGTAGTAAATATTTTTTCTTCTAATCCTTAATGTTAGGAATCTTTTTATACTTAAATAACTCTTAACCGTTATAATGAAAGACGCAGTATTAAAAGAATTACGTAACTTGACAAAACATGAATCTGTTGCAGTCGTGAATCGTGGAAATGCTGCAATTCTTCTTAGCATTTTGCAAGGTGGTGGCCCAATTCTTGCACCTAAAGAAGGTGGGTGGATGACATATGAATCGTTCACAAAATCACTTGGAAAAGAATTCATTCATGTTGAAACAAAAAATGCACTACTTGATCTTGAAGATTTAAAACAAAGATTAAGTGAACACAAAGAGGGTGCAACTTTCATATATCATAGTAATGGTGCGTACACAATTGCACAAGACATCAAACAAATATATAGCATTTGTCATGAAAATAAATGCAAAGTTGTAATGGATGTTGGTGGCAGTTTAGGAACAGAACTTTGTAATGGTAAATATGCAGATGTTATAATTAATAGTTTTGGAAGGTGGAAATTAGCAGACCTTGGAGAAGGTGGATTTATAAGTTTTAATAACAAAGAGGACTATGATAAAGTAAAACCACTTCTAAAAGCATTCACTTTTGAAGGAGATTATTCTACTCTTTTCCATAAGATTAAAGGTATGCCAAAAAGAAGAGAATTTTTGATAAATAAATCAAAGAAAGTAATCAATGACTTAGATAAGTTCAAAATACTAAACAAAGAAGAGAAGTATCCATTTGTTGTTCTAGTCAAATTTGAAAATGAAGTAGAACGACTCAAAATCGCAGCATATTGCACAAAGAAGAAATTAGAATACACCCAGTGCCCAAGAGAAATTAGGGTAATGCAAGATGCCATTTCTATAGAAGTAAAGAGATTAAGTGAGTAAGGTATTCATAAAATATGTTTTAATCATCACTTAAGTGTATTTTGCCTTATGAAACTGTAGATACCATCAACTAAAGAAGAATTAGTGTACCCTCCTTCAAGAACACCAAAATAAGGGATACATGTTTGGTTGAGAAATTTCCAAAGTGTTTTATAACTTCGATCAGTTAAAGCAAGTCTTCCTCCAAAAGCATCAGAAAATCTTGCTCCATCACGGCCATGGCCATCTGTGCCAAAACTCACAGCAATAATATCAGGATTAAATTCATCAATTCTTCTTTTTACACCCTCATGTAATGCTCCAATAAAATCATCATCACAACTCCCCTCGGAAAGGCCAATTAAATGAACATTTTGTGCATCTGATTGTAGGTGTGGCCATAAGCTCTCATGTCCAATAGAAACTAAACAAGTGCTTTTTTTACCGCTGACATATTCTGCAGTCCCATCACCATGGTGTAAGTCAACATCCAAAATAAGTACTTTTTTTTCATTTCCAGGACCAAGTAAATAAGCAGTAGCTATGGCAATATTATTAAACACACAGAAACCACTATACTGTTCAGTGTGTGCATGATGTCCCGGTGGGCGAACTAATGCCAATGAAGGAACATTTCCTTTGGCGAATGTGGCAGCTTGGACTGCTGCCCCAACAGCATAACATGCTGCTCTATACGTATCTGCTGAAAAACAATTATCTCCATATCGAATGACAGCCCCTGGACCTAATTCTTGACACATATCTTTGATCCTTAATTGGTAACTTTGTGGATGAACTAAATCAATAAACCTGCTCCCATCTTCTGCTGCAACAACAAACCCACTTTTATCACCATCAAGACACTTTTCTAAACCAGAATCAATATCTGGTATTGCTTCAAGTATTCCTAGTAATCGATCTGGAGTTTCAAGACAATTACTATCTACTAAATGATCAAAAAAGAAAGGATGGGTTATAATCTTCATTTATGTCTAATAATAGTGGTTTAAGTTAAAAAAGTATCACTCATACCACTATTTAGTGGTAAAAACCAGAACCTTTTTAAATAGAAGCACATCTTAGAATATTATGACTAAAGAGAAGATTTTTCAAGAATTGTTAGCAACAGAAGGGGTTGATCCTGCAATTCTTAGTTATTTGGGTGACCTCAGGGAGGATCCAACAATGCCAATAGAAGATTTTTTAGAATCCTGTCGGCAACTTGGTGTAATTTCAGAAGATTCTTCTAGTGTTGGCTCAAATGAATCTGGAATTCTTACCATGAGGAAAGTTCCTTTAGATAACATGTATGCAGAAAGAATGGAGAATCAATATTTTCGGGAATTATTTTCTAGAAAAAAATCTACAAAAGATGAATCATTAGATGGAGAAGTAATTCTTGCTTTGAAGGGAGAAACTCCTGTTGCAGCAATATGGTACACAGATGAGCCAAGTGTAACATATGATGGTTGTGTTTACCTTGATATGATGTATGTTGGGCGCAATGAAAGAGGAAAAAGAATTGGTGCAAAATTAATAGTTGAAATGATAGAAAATTGTCCCTCTCAAAGGAGTGTAGTAACATTTGCTTGGTCAAAAGCAAGAGAGTTTTATGAGAGAATTGGTTTTTTATCAACTGGTGTTATTCATAGAGTCAATCATAAAAGAGGAGTAGAAACTTTTGAACATATGGTTCTTCCAACATCTTTTGATGCATTCTGGAGATTTAGTGATGGCCATGACATGGCCATTTCAGAATATGTTCAAGAATTGGAAGTGGGAGATGAAGTGAAACAAATATTACTCAGTGAAGAAGATAGTTTAACTATTGGAAGACCATCTACAAATCCATTTACAGTAGCATTATATGGCGCGGCAAAAATAAATCATTCAAATAAACAATAAAAAAGAATATATCTGAACAAAACATTCTCCCACCACAACACATATAAACAACTTCTACAATTTCTTCCCTTATGGCATTCAAAACATTTCTACAGTTAGCAACAGAAAAAAGCGAAGACCCACTTGTACATACAAGATTCACTAGATTTAGTGTGGGCGAATTCGAAAGAGAAGCAATCCTTTTTGCAAAATCAAAAAAGAACCTAAAATTACAAACAGGTTATGAATATGCAAATGACCTTGCAATCATAGCAGCAGATATTCTAGGTGATTCTGCAAAAATTTCTGGTGAGGCAGTTCTAGTTGCAGCAAAGGCTGACCCAACTAAAGACATCAATTCTGCAGGATTCAAAATAAAAGCAAACAGAGGAAAAAAATACACCCTTACATTTGATTTAACAGCTAAACAAATCAAAGAAGCAATTCCAATTCTTGGAACATATGCATTTCTTTTTAGCAAATTTAACTGTGATAGCAAAGTAAAATTAAAAATGAAAGCAACACCACCAAAACCAGGTAGTGTGAAAGAAAAATTCTGCACATTGCAAGTAGATCCAGATTTAGCAAGTACAATTTTAGATGCATTCCTTTTCGATTGCAAAGAAAGAGATTTCAAAAAAGCAAGCATCAATCATACCTTCTTAATTGAAGATGTTGTAATTCCAAAAAAATACCAAGATGATTATGCTCTAGCAAGATTGCATGCAAAGAAAAAAGGCAAAATAAAACGAGTAATTGAGATTGACGGCAAAGAAGTTTTGTCAAAAGAATTAGCATTTGAAGCGTGATATTTTGTTATTATTTTTCTTTATTATTATTAATTGTTTAATCATTTTATTCCAATAGGACTTCTTTTCACAAGCAACGTTTAAATAAGATATCTCAACTCCCAAGAGCAACAATGGATACATTCGAGAAAGTGGTTGCAGAGAAAGAGAAAATAGTAGTTACTGCAGCGCTTCCTTATGCTAATGGTACAATACACATTGGCCACCTTTTGGAATACTTACAAACAGATATTTACGTCAGATTTCTAAAACTCTTAGGTAAAGATGCGATTTACATTTGTGCAAGTGATATGCATGGAACTCCAATTGCTCTTAAAGCAAAACAACAAGGAATTGAACCACTAGATTTCGCAACAAAATATAGCGAAGAACAACAAAAAGATTTAGCACTGTTCGATATAAATTTTGATAATTTTCATAACACTCATAGTGAAGAAAACAAAAAAATTTCACTTCATTTTTTCAACACTCTTAAACAAAAAAATCTCATTTACACAAAAGAAACACAACAGATGTACGACGAAGAAGCAGAACAATTCTTACCAGATCGTTTTATCAAAGGAACATGTCCAAAATGTAAGACGGAAGATCAGTATGGTGACGTTTGTGAAAACTGCGGGGCAACATATGAGCCCACTGAATTAATAAATCCAACGTCAGCTCTAACTGGAACAAAACCAGTTATGAAACCTTCAACACATTATTTTTTCAAACTAAGTAATTTCCAAAAAGAACTTCAAAACTGGCTAAACAACAAAGAAAATGCAATGCAAGAAGAGGTTAAAAACTTCGTGCAGAATTGGTTAAATCAAGGGTTGGAAGATTGGTGTATTAGTCGTGATGCGCCATATTTTGGTTTTGAAATTCCAGGAAGCGAAGCTGAAACAGGCAATAAAAAATATTTTTATGTTTGGCTTGACGCACCAATTGGATACATTTCTAGTACAGAAAATTATTGCAACAAAAAACAAGAGAAGATAACATCTTCTTGGAAAGATTATTGGTCCGCTCCAAAGAGTCACATTCAACATTTTATCGGAAAAGACATCATGTATTTCCATTTGCTTTTTTGGCCAGCAATGTTAATTGCAATGGACATCCCACTGCCTGTGGTTACTGTACATGGGTTCATAACAGTTGATGGTAAGAAGATGAGTAAAAGTCGTGGAACTTTTTTTACAGCAAGAGAATTCTATGATTTGTATGGTGCCAGCCCACTTAGATTTTATTTTGCAAAACATCTTGATAGGACAATTACTGATATAAATCTTGATTTCCATGACTTTGCTGCAGTAACCAATAATGTTTTGGTAGCAAATATTGGGAACTTTTGTTATAGAACTTTAAGTTTTGTTTCAAAGCGTTATCCGGAAGGATTAAATGCATCAAATTTAGACGATAAAACAACTAAATTAGTTCAAGATATTCAATCTTTAACTGAGCAAGTTACAAAAGAATATGCTGAGCAGAATAACAAAATTGCAGTTAAACATATATTGAAAATTTCAGATATAGGAAATCAATGTTTCCAAGAATTAGCTCCTTGGAAAGAAAGAGATTCTCCTGAAGAACAAAAAGAAGTTGAGAACACTTTAACGGTAATGGTAAACCTTGCTCGCAATCTAGGAATTTTAATAAAACCAATTTTACCTGATTTTGCAGCAAAAATAGAAAGATGTTTTGGTCCAGAAGCAACACTCGCAAACAATAACAAAGGATTATTTTGGAAGGACCTATCATTTAATTGGCATGGTGTAATCAAAACTCCAGAGAGGTTAATAGAGAAAATAGAAATCACTCAGACAAGATCCAGTTCATCAAGCAAGGAAAAAGAAAGTTCAACAAAAGAGAAGAAAAATATTGATTCAAACATTTTCCCAGGAGACATCCGTGTTGGTGAAATTTTCAATGTGGAAGATCATCCAGACGCCGACAAATTATTTGTCATGCAAGTAAACTTTGGGGAAAAGGTTGGAAAACGTCAAATTGTAGCTGGGATAAAAGAATCGTTTACAAAAGAACAACTTCTAAACAAGAGAGCATTGTTCCTTGTAAATTTGCAACCAGCAACCATTAGGGGAATTAAATCAAATGGGATGACTATGACTGCAGAGGAATCAAAGAGTAGTTTTAATCTTTTATGGGTGGATAATGCAAAAATACTTCTTGGAAGTGGAGCAATATTTGAGGGAGTGACAACCACAAAAGATAAATTAGCGTTCAAAGAGTTTACATCATACAAACTTCTAATTCAAAAAGAGAGAGTTGTATGGAATGACCATATTTTAACTTGTAATGGTGAAGAAATTGCAGTTCCTGGAATTAAAGATGGTGCACAAATCCGTTGAATATAATTTATAAGTGATTTGCATGTTGGTTTGTAAGCTCTTTTTTCACTTTTTTCCTCTACAAAACACTTCTCTGTTAACACAAAGCTTTATATATGCTGGTCCCATTATATCTTCTATATTTTTTGAGAGCAAAGAGGTTAGGGGTGTATGGATTCCAAAGGTCAAATTACTGTGTTCATTATTCTAGGAATTCTTCTTCTTGGAATATTTGCCTTATTTCTCTATTTTACAGGTTCAGTTGTAGAAGAAGCAGCTGAATCAGCATCAGAACCTATAACTGAAGATGTATCAAGCGAGTTTATTGCTCTGCAAAGTTATACTGAAAGTTGTTTAGAGTCAACAGCAACTGAAGCACTTATTCTCTTAGGTCAACAAGGAGGATACTTATATCCATCAACAGTTGGCGAATTTTCTGCAACTGACCCCACAAATTCTGATGGGATTAGCTTGGATCCAATTTTTATTCCATATTGGCATTATAACTCACAAACAAATGGGGAGTCAACTGTAACCATTTCTTCTTTGCAACCAAGTCTTGATGATGAAGATGATTATATGAGTATAACAGCTCAACTAGGAAGATATGTTGATGAAGAAATTGAAGATTGTTTGAACGGCTACGCTGCTTTTATTGAACAAGAGTACTCAGTCGAATATGAAACAAAAGAAACTAGTGTTAGAATATTTGATGATGAGTTAGATTTCACACTTTCAATGCCACTTACAACAAGCCGTGGTGATGCAACAGCAGAAATGACAACTTTTTACACTGATATTGATTTGGATTTGAAAGGATATTATGAAATTGCAGCAGAACTTACAGAATCAGAGCAAGAATATTCATTCCTTGAAAATCAATTACTAGAATTAATTCATATTCATTCAAGGCTTGATTCATCTGCTCTACCACCAATTACTGCAATGCTTATTTCAACACAACCAGAATATCTTTCATGGAGCACATCTGAAATAACAACAACAATCCAAAGCCTACTTAATTCATACATCTCTCTTCTAAGATATGCAGGAAATGAGAACTTCTATCGTTATGAATTCGAATCCGAATTACTCAGTGATTTATATCAACAAATTTATGATAACAGTATTGTGCCTCTTGCAAGCAATGAAAATGCTGAAATGGTTAGTTTTGCTTATCTTGACTGGACACCTTATGTGAATATTAACGGTGGAGAAGAGGAAATTGAATCAAATGGATTTTTTACAACAAGCCCATTTACTCAGTTGCCATTCACTATTGGATATCAACAATATTATAATTCGTATGATGTTAGTTATCCAGTTCTTGTAACAATTGAAGACGAAGATGCATTTGATGGAGAAGGGTATACATTGAATTTTGCAATGGAAACAAATTTAATTAATAATGCCGCTCCAGATGAAGAGTATGAACAAAGCACAACAGTAGCTTCAAGCACTGCAACCTCTTTGCTCTGTGATGAAGAACAAAAAAATTCTGAATTAGTAACCACAATAGTAATTGACGCTTTTACTGGTGAAACACTCTCTGATGTATTTATTGGTTTAAGTGTTCCAGGTTTTGATTATTGTGCGATGGGTTCAACAGATGAATCTGGTGAGTTAGAAACAGCATATCCTTTGTTGTATGGTGGGGAATTAGAATTATCAATAGATGGTTATGCTGATACAAATTATCTTTTTGACACATACCTGTTTGCTGATGCTGCAGGAATATATGGGTATGCCGTTGAAGGAATTGACTATGAAGTTCTTGAAATTTATCCTCTGAAAGAAGTAGAAATACAAATAGAAGTTCTAACAGCCAAGAAATGTGTTGTTCCAAAAAAATGTAATGAAGATAAAGATAAATGCGAGGAAGATCAAGAAAGAATTTGTTTTGATGGTGGGGAAGATGGGGATGCAATTTTGCTTGGAAACCCAGAAATAAGTGTGGAATCAAATGGCAGTATTACTGGAATGAATGAATTTTATTTTACAGGAGCACCATCTCCTGCGGATGAGAGAATGCAAGTAAGTATCATATTAGAGAGAATCCCAAGTGAAGATGATATGGCAGAGACTTCTGTTTCAGGATTTATCACGTTTGAATATGGAGAAGAAGCACCAACTGTTGAATTAATTCCAGGACAATATGCTGTGGAAGCATTTTTGACAATGGAAGATGATATTAATATTTTAGAAGATGAAAGATGTTATTATAATGAAGAAGGGGATGGGGAGTGTGATGATATTGCTGGATTCATAACATCAAGTTATCTTGCTGGTGGATACAGTCTTGATGACGAAGATTTGTATATTGAAATTACAGAAGAAGATTTGTATCTTTCAGATATACTCACATTGTATGTCCCTATAATTGATCTTAATAGTTATCCTTCAACAACAGAGGCTTTAGATGATAATGAAAATGATATTGTTGATATGAATGTCCTTGTTTCTGAAGACTTTTTGGTAGCAAATAACTTATGGGAATATTTTGATGATAAAAATAGTATTCGATCACAACTTGAACCAGAATGGAGTAGCTCAATTGAAGAGTAGGAAAAAATATGATTAAAGAAAAACAAGAACAATCTGAAAGAGGAAATCCTTTTGAAAACAAATTCGTACAACAAAGCTGGCGCTTTATTGGGCTATTTGTTATGGTGTTAGTTCTAACTCTTCCATTTTATTCTGCAAATGCTATGGCGGCTTCAGTTACTATAACTTCTAACAGTGGAGAAGAGGGTATTGAAGGATACTTGGATGCTGAAAATGATATTTGGTCACTTGAAGTTGAGATATCTAGTGACGAGGAATTAGATATTTCTCCAGAGCAAGTGATACTCGATGTAAGTGGATCGCAAATAGAGTTTGATAGTTGTTCATCATCATCACTTACAAGCACGTGTGAATTTCAAAGTGTTTTAAGCAATGGAATCACTGAAGGAAGCTATTCATTTGAAGTAATATTATATGATTTAGAAGAAGATCCTGACGATGAAAACTCAACTGAACTAGGAAGTGAACTGGCAAGTGATACTGATTCTGTAATCGCTGATGGTAGCGAACCTAGTATCTCATTTAGTTCTAGTTATCAAGAAGATGGCATGTTGTACTTAGATTTTTCCGTGGAAGATCAGCCAAATGCTTGTGTTGGTTTAGATTATGTTGAAGTGATCGACGCTGAATCAGGAGAAGTATTTGAAACATTTGAGCTTGCAGATTCCGAAACATGTGATTTTGATTATATTGATGATGGAGAAAATGGTGGAATTCTTAGTGCTGAGTTAGATGGTGAAGGAACAAGATATTTTAAGATTAAAGCTGTTGATTTATTAGGTCATGATGAAACAACTGCGCCAAAAAGTGTTGATACTGATTTTATAGCACCAGTTGTAGATACAAACACACTTCTCTTAAGTGACTTTGGAGATTACATTGGAGATTATTCTCAAAGCAGTGACGTCTTAATTAACATAACAGAGTGTGGTGATTTAGAATCTGTCACTGCAACATCTGATTATATAGAATTCTTAAGTCAAGAAGCAGTGTGTTCTTATGAAGATAGTGAGTCATGTACTTGGGAATGTGAATGGTATGACATTACAATTAATCCTGAAGGTGATTCTGTTTCTGCAAGTATAACTTCAATTGATGAAGCAGGTAACGAAGAAATTGCAAGCGTAAGTAGTAGTTTTGAAACAGATTCAAATGGTCCAGAGATAGTATATTTTGGAACAGGTGCTGTGTTTGATGATATAAGTTATGTTGGGAGTGGACAGCAAAATGCTATTGTTTATCTTTATGTAACTGAAACTGGTTCTGGAATAGATGAAGAAACAGTTGTTGCAAACCTTGCAGGAATTGGTGGCTCATCAGAAGACACACCAACTAAATGTGCAGAAGATGATTCAGGGATTGCAGATTATTATTGTTATTGGGAAGTTGATGTGAAAGAGACAAGTGGAACAACAACTTCAGAGATTAACATTCATTATTTAGAAGATAAAGTAGGAAACAGCGGGGATAGTGAAACAATTCCAATAGTAATAGATGGTGTTGCACCAATTATAACTGGGGTTGAGTTTTATGGATTCTCTGCAGTAGGAGAGAAAGATTATTTTCAAAGCAATGATGATTTATTTATTGATATTGTGATCCAAGAAAGTTCTGGGCTAGTTGTATATGTTGATGCAAATGATATTGTAATGGATGCTGAGAATTATTATCAGTATGGGACATACGATGATGATGGAGATTATGTGGAGTCAGATATGGATGGATGGATTCCTTTTGATGAAAGCAGTTGTACACGGGATGAAGAAACTAGTTATTGGGATTGTGAATTCCAAGTTGATTCAATCAAAAGTGGGCCAGATAGTAGCGCAGAATTTCAATTAATAGTAATGGACACAGGGAATAATGATGCAGATTGGACTTTAGATAATCTCAGTGTTCCAGAGAATGTAGAAGTGAGAGATTTGTATGATGGTGAATTCTCTTTGAACATTTTTGGTTTAGATGAAGAAACACAACCTGACTTTTGGGAGCAAGATGGCGATGCGACTTCGCAGCAAGAGTATATTGATTTAGACACAGTTGAATTAACATACACTTCGATGTTTTTCAATGTGGAATTAGAAAATGATATAGGAGCACTTGCAGCCCATATAGAATTAGATGATTGCGCAGCATCAGAAGAAAATAGTGATGCTCCAACTCTTAGTCGTTCATTAATGTATGGCGGGGTATTTTTAGAAGAGTATGAAGATCCTTTATTGAATATTGTTTTAGAATTCGAACCGTTTGATCCAACTGAGGTAATTGATTTAACAGAATTTGAAGAAGAAACATTTGAAACAATTGAATATGAGTATGTGTGTGAACTTCATGTATACTCTGTTGTTGATGACACTGCAATGAATTATGCTGAAAGTCAAACAGTAACGATGACAGTACCATTTGGTTACTCTCAAAATGGTGCTCTTGATGCTAATGTTGATGCTATGCTCTATGATGCGGTTGATAATGTTGGGTTTAAAATTTTAAAAGTTGCGAACACAATTAACAAAGTAACGAAATGGTTAGGTTATGCACAAAAGATTTATTCTGGATTGATGTCATTAATAACTTTAATTAGGGGAATTGGAATTGCTTTAGATAGTAATCGGGCATATCCGCCTGGGCAAGGATATGCAACAGCATTTTGTGCAGGAGAAACAGGAGCAGAAGCTGGAAGTTCAAAAATATTAGACTCATTAGGTAAGGCATTGGAAGTTTTAACATGTAA
>CAYTOG010000015.1:0-21262 GCA_964439765.1 uncultured Methanosarcinales archaeon | reverse complement strand
GAAGTTCAAAAATATTAGACTCATTAGGTAAGGCATTGGAAGTTTTAACATGTAACCCAGAACCAATAACTACAAATCAAATTGGGGCAGTAGCTGCCTATGGGAAATGGCAACAAACGGTGTTAGATTGGTGGCAGACTTTGAAAGGAAATTCAATTCAATTTTTGCCAGAAGAAGTAAGTATAATCAATAAAGATACTGCTAATTTATATGATAACATAATTGTATCAACAGTTGGAATTTGTATACCTGGGATTGCGTATAATCTAGATAAATATGCACAAATTGAATGTACATACATCAAATGTCTAAATGAAGGAGTGAAGGAAGGAATAACAACAATTGATGTGTGTCAAAAAACAAAAACTTACCAGTATTGTAAAAACATAGTTGGTGAAGTAATGACCTTTATTCCATTTGACGATCTACAATTTTTAATGGACTTTTTTAAGAATTTAATTTTAGACCCAATAGGAACTGCTTTTGCGATAATCGAAGTTGCATGTGGTGGAAGTTTCTGTGCTGGGAGTAGTGCAGGTAAAGTTGGATGTTCAATCGCAGGATGGTTCTATAAAATGGTGGAAGTTGTAAATAATGTGTATGGGATTGTTATTCAATACCCTGCAGTTAAATATGATGTGTGTAGTGAACCTGGTGTAAAAGAAGTAATTGATAGTTATAAAGCTGAGAAAAAGGCTGAAAAAGAAAGTGGTGAAGAGGAATCTGAGTCAGTGACAACCGAAGATTTAGCAGGAGATGAAAGTAGTGATGAAGAATAGATTAATGAAATTTTTCGGACTTTTGATGATCATGTTAATGTTAGTGTCAACGTTTGTGTTTGCGGGAATAACAACAAGCAGCGAGTCGTCAAGTGACTCTAGTTCTTCAGGTTCAGGGTCAACTAGTGGGATGGTTGAATTATACGATGGCCAGTGGGTGCCAGAAGTATATCTTGATCAGGGATTTTATTTAGAAGAAGATAGTAGATGTAGTGGTTCATACCCTTGTTGGGATGTAAATAGTAGAAATGAAGTGGTGTACTATGAAAACGATAGGACAACAGTACCATATTATGAAAATCAAGATCTTTGGGTAGAAGGAAGAGACTTTGTAGATGTACCTGGAAAGGGAATGTCTTATGAAGGAATGACAAGTGGGGACACTATTTTGACTTCCTCAGATGGTAAAGTATTAATTAATGTTGATAATGGGAATATATTAATTTATGACTCAAATGAAGGTTATTATTATGAAGAAGAATCTGCAACCATAAATGGTGGATTGTCTATAGAGAACATTCAATCAATAGAGTTGGTTGGTGCACAATTAGGAGAATATGAATCTACAAATGTTGAGAATGGATTTGAAGCAGTAATCACTGTCAAGGAAGGGGATGAAACGTATGTTTATGTTGGTGAAGCAAAACTCAAAGAATCAGATTACAATGCTTACTCTTCTCAATTTTCAACAGGAGTTATTGTTGATGGGGATGAAATTTTCTATGGTTCTGGTGATACTCGTGGAACTTTGGAATTCAGTTACGAAACATTAAGTACCTCATTAACACATACAACTTATGATTCTTCAGGTGCCACACATCAAACAACCTCAACAACATATAATGATGGTACAACAACAACGAAAACTGGTGATCAAATAACTGTAAACTATGATGGCGGAACAATTACAGGGACGTATAGTTCAACTGGCTTAATTACAGATGGAGAAGGCGAGTTAGTTGGATACGTTGTAGGTTCAGAAACTGATAAAACAATTATTGTGGGAACATATTCAAATGGGGATGAATCAGAACCAAGTTTAACATATGAAGCAAATTTTGATGACTCTGGAGAATTGGAATCAACCCAGACACAATTATATGCAGGGACCGGAGACACTTATCAAATTATTGGTGACTCTGGTACTTACGGTGATGTTCAATATGACACAGAATATTCTTCAAAAGCAGACCCTACTGATGTAAGTGGGAGTGGAGGAGATCCAACATATTCTGCAGAGAGAACGTATTACTCAAAAAGCACTGGTGACCCTATTGGAATTCAAACTAAAGAAATGGCTGAACAAGATGATGCAATGGGTTCAGCAACAGGAGATATTTATGTTGTCATTGAAGAAGATGGTGAAACATATTACGGTACAACAAGTATAGAAAAATTAGAAGATGGTGAAGTAACTGTAAGTGACTTAACAAATAAAGCAACAAAAGAAGAATTAGAAAGTGCAACTTGGTGCGATACAGCTTGTTCCGATCAACTCTCCACATTAAAATCAAAACAAGCATGGGATAATTTTGGTGAGGGAGCAACAGATTTCTTAACAAGTCAGAGTGTTGGAAAGTTCACTGGCCTATCAAACCTTTTCTATTCTGCTGTTGGTTTAGAAGAGTGGGTACGTAATGTTGATGCATGGTTTAGTAGATCTGTTCTTAATGAAGACTACATAGCATCACGTATTTGTTATACACAAGTTGCAAGATTCCAAGATATCTCCACAGATGGTATTGCAGTAATAGAAAATTCATATGGGACAATTCAAACAGTTGCGAATGTTTTTGCAGAGATGACTCACTCAGATGCACTGCTTTGTATTCGAAGTACAGATGAAGATGCTGAAGAAGAGTATTATTGTCCAGACGGATTGTACTGCGAGGATAATGGATTTTGTTACGATGAAGACACTGATGAACAAGCAGAAGGATATTTCTATAAAATTAGTTGGGGTGTGCAAGCGCCAGCAGATGAAGCTGCAACACCAAACATTGATGAGAATGGATTTGCCGTACAATACAATGTAGTTGTTGCAGGGAATTATTTATACATGGATGATTATGGAAACACGTATCCATTAAAATTAATTAATGGGGATAGCGATGGTCAAGTAATTACTTGGTGGAGCAATAATGATTATGAAAATAAAGATGTATGTATTGAGTGGAGTGATGATACAGACATCTACACAACAGGTGGGTCTGTGGGATTAGGTTTTAGCAGTGGTGAAGATATAGGAGATGTATGTAACACAATAGTGTATTCTGAGCAAACAACTGTTCAAATGAATGCATACGGCTCAGCTGGTTCAACAACATCATACACATCTGAAGATAGTACAACATCAAATGATGTTTCTTTTAACAGTGATTGGTAATTTTTGTGTAAGAAAATAGGGAATAAATCATTATGGCACGCAAAGTTCAATTAACAGCAAGAAGACGTTTTGAGAATTCTCTTACAAATCCAAAAACTATTCTCAAAACAGTATTGTGGGATGTAATTTTTATAGCGTCAGTAATTATTCTTTTTCTCTTACTCTCAGGCTTAATAACAATACTTTCTGCAGAGTACATGGGTCTTGCAAATGGAAATGTTGAATCTCTCCTATCAGAACTTTCAAGTGAAGAGTTAGATGGGTTATTCACATATATTTATGGTGTGTTAATTACATTTTCAATTGGAATAATTGTAGTTATGCTATTAACATTAATCAGTTATTCCTTCACAAGGAAAAAGATATGGGCATTACTTGACAAAAAATCCTATTCTTTTAAATTTAAAAATGGAGGGTGGAAAGAACTGTTCTCATTTCTGGGTCTAGCATTTACATTTTTATTTTTATTGATACTTGGAAGTATTCCTTTGTTTTTAATCCAAGGAGTAATAACTTGGATAGTATATCTTTTTGGTGAGTACATTACAATCGCATCTTTTCTATCTCAGGCAGCAGGATTATTGTGGTTAGTGTTTTTGTTGCAATTATTTTTTTCAATAAAATACGATTGGTCAAGGAAGAAGAAACTATGGTATAGTATTGGGGATGGATTTTCTAATTGGATACAACTAATCAAAAAGAATGGACTTGATTTTCTATTACAGTGGGGAACATTAGTTCTTGTTTCAATGATAATAGTTCAAGCCCTAATTCAGTTGCTCTCATATAGCTCTATGGTACCAAATATTGTTCAAGCAATTATTTACATTTTCTTTTTATCGTGGTCAAGGTATTACTTTTTTCAAATCATGGCTTCTTCTAAGTCAAATCATTAATCCAAAACACTAATAAAGCAAAATCCCTTTTCTAATAATGGATGGTAAGAGATAAAGGCAAGTCAACATCAAGTTCTATTAAACGCCTAACTTCTATCAAAGATCTGCAAATGATGGCAGACATAATAAGAGAAGATATTATCATCTCCTTAAGAGAAGCGAATTCTGGACACAGTGCTGGCCCATTAGGAATGGCGGATGTGTTCACTGCACTTTATTTTAACGTTCTAAAACACAATCCAAAAAAACCAAAGGACCCAAAAAGAGATAGATTCATCTTAAGCAATGGCCACATTTGTCCATTGCAGTATGCGTGCATGGCAAATACTGGCTACTTCAAAAAGAAAGAACTTCTAACTTTAAGAAAATTAGGTACAAGGTTGCAAGGCCATCCTCATAGAGAAGCACTTCCAGGAACGGAAACAACAAGTGGGCCATTAGGCTCAGGTCTGTCACAAGGGTGTGGCATGGCACTAGTATTCAAAAGAGAGAAAACACAACAGAAAGTGTGGGTGTCTTTAAGTGACGGAGAACAAAACGAAGGAAACCATTGGGAAGCTGTAATGTTTGCAGGAAAAGAAAAACTAAGTAACATAATTGGTATCACAGACCGAAATTATATCCAAATTGATGGCAACACTGAAGACATTATGCCTCTTGACGATTTAGCAAAGAAATACAAAGCTTTCAACTGGAATGTAATAACAATCAACGGGAACAATATGAAACAAGTTCTCCAAACATTAAAGGAAGCAAGAAACAATAAACATAAACCATTAATGATTATTGCAAAAACTGTTCCTGGAAAAGGAGTGAAGTTCATGGAAGGAGATTACCATTGGCATGGAAAACCTCCAAAACCTGATGAAGCAACAAAAGCACTAAAGGATTTACATGAAAAAGAATCTCATGAAAGGGGAAAATGGTACAAAGTACATCAAAAATTCAGACCATTACATAAAACAATGAAAAGATTGGGGTCAAAAAAATGAAAAAATACGACCTAAACAAACTCAAAGGATTAAACAAATCTATGCACCTCAATTTCAATCAAAAGTTAGTTGCAACAAGATCTGGCTACGGCGATGCCCTTGTAATAATAGGAAAACGTAACAAAAATGTGTGGGTGTGCTGTGCAGACCTTACCGATTCAACAAAAGTAGATCAATTCGCAAAAATGTTCCCACAAAGATTTGTGGAAGTAGGGGTTGCTGAGCAAAATCTTGTAACAGTTGGTGCAGGAATTGCTGCAGTTGGAAAAATTCCATTTGTTTCAAGTTATGCAGCATTTTGTCCAGGGAGGTGCTGGGAACAAATTCGAACAACAATTTGTTATAACAATGTAAATGTCAAAATAATTGGGGCACATGCGGGTATAAGTGTTGGGCCTGATGGTGCAACACATCAAGCACTTGAAGATATTGCAACAATGAGAAGTCTTCCGAATATGATTGTAATGGTGCCAAGTGATTATTCGCAAACAAAGAAAGCAACAGCTGCAATAACAACATTCAAGGGTCCAGCGTATATGCGTTTTGCAAGAAATAACACGGCACATTTTACAACTGCAAAGACACCATTCAAAATAGGTAAAGCAAACGTTCTAAAACAAGGAAGAGATATTGCGCTCATAGCTGCAGGCCCACTTGTGTATGAAGCGTTAGTAGCAGCAGCAATCCTGCAAGAAAAAGGAATTAACGCAATGGTTATTGACTGCGCAAGCGTTAAACCACTTGACAAAAAAACAATACTTAATGCAGCAAAGAAGTGCAAGAAAATTATTACAATCGAGGAAGCGCAAACAACTGGTGGCTTGGGTGGCGCAATCAGTGAGTATCTCAGCGAAACACATCCAACTCTTATCAAAAGGATTGGAATGAACGACCGCTACGGTGAGAGTGGAGAACCTGAGGAACTAATGCATCACTTCAAACTTGACGCAAAGAATATAGCAAAAGAAGCGAAGAAGATGTGTAGGAAGTGAGCTTATTTTTTCTTCTTCAAAAAAACCTCAAAATCATTAATAATTTTCTTATCCCAAGGACACATCTTTAATTCAAGTGCCTCGTTAATAGTGAACCATTGCATCCCAGAACCTTCATGTAATACCATTCGGTTGAATTCTTCTTTAGTAATTAAAATTGTAAAAACATCAATAGAGGCCGTTTGAAGAATACCAGATGTTCGAAGAGCTTTTTCTTCATAATTATTAAGATGTTTCATATCTTTAACAACAAATTCTAGCTCTTCCAAAAGTTCTCTTTTTGTAGCTTCTTCTACTGTTTCTCCAGGCTCTATGCTTCCTCCAAAGAAACCCCACGTTTCATTAAATTTAGTCATTTCAGATCGATTTTGTAATAAAACCTTTCCTTCAGCATTATAAAACAAACCAAGCCCTAAATTTTTATGTTTTAGCATTGTCATTTCCTTGAGTTACCTAAAACTTCTTCCTACAAAACACATCAATTGCACGAACAACTTTCAACCCATGTATTGGATTGGAAAAGACATGATCCGCACCTTTAACAATTAACAATTTTTTTGGTTTATTACAAAGAGCAAAGAGTTCATGAGGATCTTTAGTTGAAGGAATAGCTTCATCTTCTGAGCCATGAATAATAAGTGTTGGCCCTTTCCATTTTTTCATAGCTTTTGGAATATCAAGTGTAAAAAATTCATCATAAAATGCTTTTCTAATTTTCTTACCATGATACCACTTGCCTTCTCGAGAATATTTAATCCATCCGCGGCGCCAAAAGTCACGTATTTGCACAGCAGTAAAATCATAATTCACAGCATGCTTCAAATCGCTAACTGCTCCAAGTAAAACAATCTTAGAAACGCGTTTATCTCGGCATGCATAAAGTGATGCATCAATAGCACCAGTTGAAATCCCACACAAAATCAATTCATCAAACAAATCACCATACACCGAAAAAAGAAAATCAATACCACTTTTAATTTCAGCAACTTCTGTACTCATTAATTTATCAGAAAATTTTCCATCAGAAAGATCACTTCCAGAAAAATCAAAACGCAAAACCAAATAACCAAGAGTTTCGAGCGCTTTTGCAAATACAGCAGCAGAACCAGTACAATGTCCAGGAAAGCCATGCAAATATACAAAGGCTTTGCCGTTACGCAAACGCTTAGAAGGAACATGCACAAAACCACGCAAGGTTAACTTCTCTTTATTCAAAAATGAAATTTCTTTGACTACCATGCACAACTAAAACAATAACTACTATAAAAACAAATCCTATATCTTCAAACTAGTTACCTTAGACACTCCATCGCTCATAGAAACACCATACAGTTGCGAAGCTTCAGAAATAACTGCATCATTGTGACTAATCACAATATACTGGGCCCTATCAGAATACATACTAATCAATTTTGCTAATCTGTCAGAATTATGTTTATCAAGAGCAGCATCGATTTCATCTAAGATGTAAAAGGTTGCAGGCTGATGTTCTTGCACTGCAAAGATAAATGCAAGTGCAGTTAGCGTTTTCTCTCCACCACTAAGGCCTTTCAAATCCATGTGCCTCTTTCCTGTAATTTTTACCTTAATATTCATAGCGTCATCAAAAGGATTGTCAGGGTTTTCAAGTTTTAAGTATGCATCACCTTTCTTGAACAAAGTAGAAAAAATTTCTTTGAAATGTTTGTTTACTTCATTGAAAGTTTTCATAAATCTCTCTTTTTTCTTTACTTCAATTTCATTCATCAGTGTTAGAATATCTGTTTTTTCCTCTTCAAGAGATTCTTTCTTCTCAACTAGTTTGTTGAATTCCTCTTCAACTTTTTCATAGATCTCAAGTGCTTTCATGTTTACAGCAGACATCTGTTGGAGCATAGCTTCGAATTTACTAATCTCTGCATACAACTCTTTCTCAGATTTCTTCATTACCAGTTCAACATCTTTGTATTGTTCAAATTCTTCTTCTAGAACAGAAAGTTTCGCTTTTACTTCAGCATTTTTCAAACTAATCATGTTTAATTCACGCTCATTAGTTCGAGATTTCTCGCGGGCGTTGTCAATTTTTCCTTCAACACTCCTGACTTCTCCAGAAAGCTTTTCTCTCTTTGCAAATAATTCTTTATATTGTGCATAGAATGCTTTACTTGCTTTTTCTTTTTCAGCAAGAATCTTTCGCCTAGATTTAACTTGGCTATCTAATTCTTTAACCTCAACTGAAAACTCAGAGAGTTCTTTGTCATGTTGTTTGATAATTTCAAGGATCTTTTCTTGCTCAGCACCAACAAGGCCTGTTGCTTGTTCAGTGAGACCTTTTTTCACAGCACGTAAACGTACCATCTCTTCACGGAGTTCTTGCCGTGTTTCTTCAAAACTAGCAAGTTGTGCTTGAACTTTAGGATCATTACTTTTCATCATCTGCCCACGTAGAATTTGTTTTTTTCCTTTTAGGCCAGCGAGTGCTCGATTAAGTGTCATAACATCTTTTTGGATAACACGAAGATCAGAATCAACTCCTTTCAATTCTTCCTTCAATTCTTTCTTTAAATCACCACTTGCATCAAGGTCACTAGAATCAAGATGCAACTTTTTCTCCCAACTGATAATCTCTCCTTCGAGTTCCCCTTTCAATTTACGAAGGGCAGTGATCTCTTCTTCACCGGAAGCTCGATCTCTTTCAAGACGTGAAATAATTGATTGTGCTTCAGCGATAGCAGCTTCACTTTTTTGCATTTCTTCCATGGAATCTTTTTCAGCAAAGGTTCCACCACGGCCTTTACGCCTGGATCCACCAGTCATAACTCCACTTCCTGCAGCAAGATCCCCATCAAGTGTTACCATCTGGATTTTTCCAATACCAACTTTTCTAGCTGCATTCAAATTTTCTACAACAAGTGTGCGGGAGAATACATAAGCAAATGCTTTAGAATAACTTCTATCAAATGATACAAGGTTAATAGCAAAATCAATAACACCTGGTAATTTCAAATACTTGTTATCTTCTTTGCTAAGTGTAATAGTTCTAACTTTATTCAGTGGGATAAAAGAAGCCCGACCAAGCTTTTGATCTTTCAAATAAGAAATACATTTTGCAGCAACAGCATCGTCATCAACAACAATTTGTTGTGTTCGTGCACCTGCAGCAGTTTCAAGAGCAACAGAATATTTCTTTTTAACTTGTCCAAGTTGTGCAACTGTTCCATGTACACCTTTAAATTTACGTTTATTATCAAGAATGCTTTTAACAGCATGACTAGCTGCAGCACTTGCTTGAATTGAGTGAACTCTAGCGCTCAGTTTTGCATGTTCTTCTTGCAAGGCAATAAGTTTTTTCCGAGAATGTGAAAGTTGAGCTACATAACTACTTTCTTGTTCTAAGACTTTGTTAAGTTTTAATGTTGCGGCTTTGAAATCTTGTTTTTTCTTTTTCAGCTCTGCAATTTGTCCTTTGTGTTCTCCTTGCAACTCTTTCACTTTTGCAATTTGTTGATCAATACTTTCAATGCGAAATTCAAGACGGTCTTTTTCACGAAGTAATTCTTGTTGAGCACTTCTCTTTTCATGTACTTTAGCTTCTTCAAGTTCAATTTCTCCTTCAAGTGCGGAAAGAGATTCAGTTGCAGATGCAACATCTCCTAATTTGTGTTTACCGCGGAACTGTTCAATTTTTCCAGTGAGAGATTCTAATTCTTTTTCTTTACGAGCAAGGGTTTTGATAATATCTTTTTCTTGACCTTCAAAACCACTTAATTTTCCACGTAACTCTTTTTGTTCATGTTCAAATTGCTTCTTTCGCATTTGAATTTTGTGAATTTCATCTTTGATAGTTTTGTGGCGTGTTTCTTTGTGGATCAAATCAGTTTTCATGTCTTCAATTTCTTTGTGTACTGCAACTTGTTCCTTTTCACCTTTCTCTTCAATTTCTTTGTTAATAAGAGAGATTTCTTCGCGGTGTTTCTCAATAACACCTCGCATATCTTCAATTTTTTTCTCAAATTCAGCAACTTTACTTTCGTATTTTGAAATTTTATCCAAATACCCTTTATTCTCTTCACTCCTTACATCTATTTTCTTTTTCAAGTATGATGCGCGGTAAGAATCGACTTTACCTTTAAGTTCTTTAAATTTAAGGGCTTGATCACGATCTTTTTTTAATTCACGAAGATATGCTTTTCTTTCTTTGAGAATAATTCCTGCGCTATTGATTTTTTCTTCTGCTTTGGCAAGTTCAAGTAATGCCTTTTTCTTCTTTTCTTCGTAGTGTGAAACATCACTGATTTGTTCAATAATCCCTCGTCTTTCTTTTCCAGGCATATCAACAAATTTAGTGATATCTCCTTGGAGAATAATATTATACCCATCTGGGTTAATCTGAGCTGATGCAAGAAGATCTACAATTTGTGTCCTTGTAGATTTTTTATCGCCAATTTTGTAAATGCTTGTTCCTTTTTTTGTAATAGTTCGGCTGACAATAACTTTTTTGTCATACCCTTCAAAATCTCCTTTGCTGTTATCAAATTCAATTTCTACTGTACCTTTTGAGGAAGGATTTCGTGTTTTCCCTCCGTTGAATATGAGGTTAGCTGCTTTTTCTGCACGCATAGCTTTTGCAGAGAGGCGCCCCAAGACGAAACAAAGAGCATCTCCAACATTACTTTTCCCAGACCCATTAGGCCCTAAGATACAATTATACTGATCACCAAAGAGAATGTCTGTTTTGTGAGCAAAACTCTTGAAGCCCTGCATAGTCATGCGTGTGATTTTAGTCATAGAAAGTATCCACCTCTTATACCACAAATACCCTCCTAGGCCTTTAAAAAGCTTGTGTTTTTCTTTGATTACACGCCAAAATCACTTCGAATAGTGTAGATCATAGCATCAATTGTGATAGTATCGTTACGGTGCCTGTGAAGGAGAGCGGGAACAATATCTCTTAATTGTGGTGGAAGTTTAGCTCGTCTTTCCCAAGGATATTCGCGGGAATGTTCTTGACTAGGGGTTGCATATTGATCATATCTTTCTGGTTCTGGTAATCGTGTACCATGAATAATTTCATCAACCATTAAAGCAATCCATTCAATATCTCCACTGACTGATTTTCTTTCATTAAGTTCAATTGCATCATTATCACAAATTTTGATATTTCCATTATTCTCAATAATGTTATGCCATCCAACATCAAACATTAACTTTCCTTCTCCATGAACATATTTCATTGCATCCGTAACTTGAAGAAGCATTCTTCCTACTTTTTGTGGATCACAACTGTAATCAACTCCTCTTTGAATTGCTTCACGAACATTTTCTCCTTGGACGAATTCAGATAAGGTGAATCTCTCTAATAACTGATGGGAAACTCCATATAAATTAGTAAATGCACTATGGCCTGCAAGAAGATCTCTTTGTTCCCATGCATTTAATAATAATCTTCTTGAATATTGGTCTCTTCTATCTGGGCTTAATCCCATCCTTTCAGAAGAATGGAACAACTTTAGTGCATATGGTATTCCATCAACATCTTGTATTTTATATGCGTCTCCCCAGGCCCCAGAACCTAAATATTCGGGATCTTCTGGAATAACTAAAGAATCAGGATCAATTTCACAATGTCCTTGACGTAAAGCTTGCTTTACAGTAGAAGACAAATCACCTTGATATGGTGGCATTTGGTGGTTTAATAAAGGCATTAACAGTAAATAGAAGACCCATTTATAAAGTTTTCACCAAAAAGTGACGAAAACAAACTAAGCAATCTTTAAATAACTCAAATTCTTCTCTTTTACTATCATGAAAAGATTGGTGGTTATTCTGATAATTCTTTGTACAACATTAATGTTGGTGTCCTGTGCAGCACAGGTGGCAGAAGATTCTATAGAAGATGAACAAGAAACATTAGAAGATGATACAATGAATACTGAAGAAGCAATAGAAGATGAAACAATTGAAGAAGAAGTAACAGAAGAAGAAACACTTTGTGGCAATGATGTTTGCGATGAAGGAGAAGATGAAACATGCGAAGAAGATTGTATAATAATATGCTCTGAAAACGAAGACTGCGAAGATGATGAAGTTTGTGGAATTGGTTTATACTGCATAGCAGCAGAAGAGATATCCGAAGACTTAGAACTATTGATGTTGAATTGGACAAGCCAATTTGAAACTAAACTAAAACCAATAGAATACAAAGAAGGAGAAATTCAAGATGTCTTAGATGAGTACATAGAGATCATAGAACAAAGTGAATTTGAAAGTATGGAAATAGAGATCAATGAGTATTTTGAGTATGTAGAAAATGAAGTTGATGTGTTAGAATTTGGAGTTGCCGATTTAATTGAATTAATCCCAGATCAAACAACAAGAACTTCAGATGAATTCTTTGAAGATTATTCGACGCTAGAAAACAATTATTTGGATTTAATAAATGACATAGGAAAACAATTTAATGAATATTATGAAGAGATTTATGGACTTGCGGGGGTTGAAGAAGCAGACCTTTCAATATCAACTATTTCCATTACAGAAATTACAACAGAACAAATGCAATTTAGTATTCAAATAAACAATGTAGGGACATGGGATGCTGAAGATCCATTTGATGTATACATCTCTGTTATTATTGGTGGTAGTGATCCAAAAACTTGTGAAGAAGAAATAAGTAATTTAGATTATGGAGATAGTGTGGAAGTAGAATGTACAATTGATATATCTGATCATTCAAGCGATTTTAACGACGATGGGATTACAATGTTATTAACAGCTGATGTTGATTATAACAGTGAAATAGATGAACTTATCGAGAGCAACAACGATTTTGAGTTAGAACAAAGTGTTAGTTTTAAAGATTTGACATAACTATACTAACTTGCCTGTAAAAATATTGTGCTTATCACGGATAATTCTAAGTTTAATTTTTTTCCCAGAAACAAAATCACAATTGGGAATAGAAATAACACGTTCTCTTGCTGATGCTAAACAAGTGTGTGCGAATCGATCACGCCCAACTAGCACTGCGCGAATTTCATCATCAACATGAAATGGAACTGGCAATTCTTTTGTGTTGCGGATCTTAAAGTCTTCAGAATTAATACGTAATTGAATATCATATTTTTTTTCAAGTTCATCAAGCATTGCATAAAAAGAATCCCATGTGGCTGGTTTCTTAACTGGACGACGCCCACTTTTATATGGCAAATAATTTTGAATACACACTTTAGGTAATACTTTTTCACCTGATTTTATTTTTCTCTCTGGCAAACTTTTCACAAATTCAATGATCTTAGGTAGTTCATCATCATTAAAGCCTGGGACATATACTGGTGCAATCAAATAATTAAGGCGAGATGAAGCAATGTAGCGAATCATATCAAGGACATAATTCAAATTATAACTTTTAGCTCCTGCAATTCGCCTGGAATCTTCAATGTCCATGGAATCTAAACTGATATTAAAGCGAAGTTTTGAGCACTTTTCTAAACGATCTACCATCTGTTTAGTGACAAGGGTTAAGTTAGTGTCCATAGAAATGGTGTGAACAAGATCCATATCTTGAATTTTCTCAATTAGTTGGGTCATATCTGAATACAAAAATGGTTCACCTTGTACTCCAATGTGTACTTCAATACTCTCATCAATGAACAACAACAATTTCTCTAACTCTTCAAGTAAATATTCCATCTCAACAACAACATCTCGTTTGCCAGAGTTCACTCCTTCCTTAACAGAACAATAAACGCAGCTTAAATTACAACTTGTTATCGGCTTAATCTCAACAATACTCGAGTTTCGATAGACAATGCCAAAAGAAACAGAACCAATTAAGGGAATTCCTGAACCTCGATGTATGTATGTTGCTTGGTTGTGGCTAACGGTATTCACAAGTGTTGGCAAGTACTTATCAAGTAAACCAGCGAATTGAATAGATGCTTTTTTTTCTTTGACTCCAAAAAATGCAATAGTGTGATTATCAATAATAGAAAACTCTCCAATTTTTTTTAAGTCGATTGTAGGGATATGCAGTCGAAAAATCTTTAAGAGGTTAATTTGTACAGTGTCTTTGCGTAGGCGAAACTGAAGAGTTTCGAAATGTAATTCGACTTTTTCATTTGCATTTGGTTGATCTTTGGCCATTAAAGGGACTAATACAATGGCTGTTTTAAAAAGACTATGTTTGTTAATAATCTCTATTTCAATAACTTAACTTTCCATTCTACACGAAATCACTACTTCTCGCCGATAAAGAAAAGCTCATTTCAAGTGGAACTATGCTCCAAAGCATCAATAAGTTTTAAAAGCAAAAGCAACTCCTAATTCAATGGGGTGTTGGATGAATTAATGATAGTGTAAACTTTTGGTGGATCGGGGATGACAACAATAATAATTACGTTGGAAACATTGTATGATGTTCTACGTAATGAAAAAAAGAATGAAGAGCTTCAACAGCTTGAAAAATCTTTTTTTGTGGACGTTGTCAGTTATATGCGTGAGAAAAGAGCTCTTCTTGAATCCAGAAAAGATGAAGATGAATTATTTGCAACATCTGAGAGAAAAAAATTAGAGTATGAAATGCGTTCGATCAAACGAATTCTAAAAGAGATTTATGAAAAACGAGAGAAGAAAATAATTGCAATAGCTCTGAACAAAAGTCGAACAGGTTCGGACATAATTGACACAGGGTCAATGCTACCAGAAGAAAAAGAATTCTTTAGCAAAGTAGTTGATCATTTAGATAATTATCGTCGGGGGATATTATTGCAACTTTGGCGCGCAGAACTTCCACTTGTACAAACAGGATCATCAATTTTACAGAAAGCTCTTGCAAAGGAACGTGAAGCCCAGGAGAGAGAGGTGGTAGAAGAAACTGAAGATGATTTGCCTGCAGTTGATGATGAAGCAGAAGAAACTGAAGAACCATCAGATGTTGACTTAGAAAAAGAAGTTGTTCGTGTTAAATTCTTACATCCTGTGCCAAGATTTTTGTGGAAAGATATGAAAGAGTATGGTCCATATCAAAGTGGTGATGAAACAGATATTTTCCCAGAGATAGCTGACCTTTTAGAAAGAAAAGGAAGAGCAGAGAAGGTTTAAACTGGTTTGTGAAGGGCGAACGCGCGGCCTAATGCTAAGGCAATGAACAAAAGTAATCAATTTCGACCTGAGCGGAACTTTATGTTGCGCGAAGTTGAGGGGTGGAACATAAGCCTGGCCGCGTTCCGAGCAGCTGTAAGCTGCGAAACCTTCACAAACATTAATCATCAAATTACATTCTTGTAAACAACACTTAAAAAGAAACTATTATTTTGATATTCTATGAAAAAAATTCTCACAAGAGACGGCTCTGAAACGTATGTCTGTGAAAACTACAATGAAAGTTATCATTCATTCACTGGGGCTGTTGAAGAAGCTTTAGAAAAATATTGTAAACCAACAAAGATAGAAGAGCGTGCAATAAAGGACAAAGAAATAACATTACTTGACTTCGCTTTTGGTATGGGGTACAATAGTGCAATGGCAATTGCTGTTGCGAAAAAAGCGAATCCTAATTGTAAAATCACAGTTATTGGAATTGAAAATGATCCAAAAATAGTTGAGAACATTCAAAATGTGAACCCAGAGATTCCTGGATACAAAGAGTACAAAAATCTAACTACAAAGAATCTAACGCACACGTTTGACAACGGAACTGTTACAATAAAGATTCTTTTAGGTGATGGGAGAGAAACAATAAAAACAATTGAAAGTGGTTCTGTTGATGTTATTTTCTATGATCCTTTCTCTCCTAAAACGCAAGCAGAGATGTGGACGAAAGAATTATTTTTAGAAGTTAACAGAATTCTCAAAAAGAAAACAGGGATTTTAGCTACTTACAGTTGCGCAAGAATGCCTCGTGAGAACATGAAAGCAGCTGGTTTAGTATTCGATGACGGACCGAAGGTTGGACGTAGGGGCCCAGGAACACTTGCTTGGAAAGAATAGAATATTTCATTTACGCTGCCCTTCTTGAAGGAGTGGGTAAGTGCATATGTTTACGAACAAAATGGCGGCGTTGAAAAGCAACATCATATAAATGTCCACTTGAAACTTTATGTGGGCCACTCCTTAGATCAAATCGATTTTTTTGTTTGCCAGAATGAACAAATTTTGCATGTGACATAATTACGGGATCTGAAGAACGAGAAGTTCCTGTGTGTTGCACCAACATTCTATGCGAAGAACTATGTCGTAATGGTTGATTTCTAAGAGCTTTTGCTGCATACAAAATAACATCTAATACTTCACAATCTTCGACAATTGCTTCTCCATGTTTATGTAACCATTTTCTTTGAATCTCACGCGCAATTTGTTCATCTAATCCTCCTGTTACAGGTTCCTCAATAAGTTTATCATATGTGTCAACACCATCTGTTAGAAATCCTCCATAAACCATTGGTGTTACTCCAAGAGTATGTCCAATTCTAATGAGGCCAAGATCATCACAAATGCCAAGGCCAGATTTAATGCGGATGTACGCAGTCTCAAGACCTTCTTTGTCTTCAATAGAATCATATAAGATGCCTAGTTTTCTCAAAAGACCAAGCGCTTTAGTTGAGTGTGCAGATTTAGATAAGTGTCTTGTTGTAATTCCTAATTCTTGCATTTTACATGTATCGACAAGAACACATTCACCATATCCTAACTCTAAAGTTTCTCCAGTTACTTCTAAATGATGATCTGCTGCTTTTTCTCTATATTCTGCTGAGTCCATGAGTCCTGCAATAACTGCTGCTCTTAGAATATTGTCTCTATCCTTTCTATAAATTGGAAATTTACTTAAAAATCCAGCACCAAAAGGAAGATTTCGTGGACGAATTTTATATTGGCCTCTTGTTAGTTCTAACAAATCATCATATATTCCTCTAACTTTATTTACTTGACGTTGCCTATGGAAAAGAACTTCTTCTGTAGATAAATCAGAAGCTACAAGAACATCTAAATTAGTGGCATGGGAATATCTTCCTTTAGTTGGTCGAAACACACTATGGCCTTCTACTACTTGTCCTCCAAGTGATTGGATTAATAATGAAGGGGCAAATTCTCTACGGATTGCAAGAGGCAAACCACCTAACATATGTGTAAGTCCTAAGTTTACCAATTCTTGAAATCTTGGATTTTCAGAAGGGGAAGAGTATTGTGTGAATTCACCAGAAAAACCAATTTCACTTTGATATTGGCTCAACAATGATGTGTTTTCTTGATCCACCCTAAAATAAAAAAACACAATTCAATATATAAAGCATATGTATTCTAGAAAACAAACATTACAATAATTATTTCTTATTCCTACCACGGCCAGCAACTTTCTCTAATCTTTCAAACACAAGTTTAGCTTCTGGATACTCTGCTTCATACGCTTCAAGAACCTTCTCAAAAACAGCAGGATACAAAGCAAAGTGGCTGCTCTCTAAATTACGGTCTAGTAAATGCAAATCTACGGCTTTGTCTTCCACTTTGTCAGAAAATTTAGATAAACCAAAATCAATGAACTTTAATGTCTTTGTCCCAGAGTTTTCAATCATATTTGCTGTAGTTAAATCTCCATGGACCATATCATTCATGTGCAAACGACCAATGCCTTTGCCCATTTCATTAGCTAAGTGCATGTAATCATCTTGCATATTAGGATTTAACAGAACTTCACGTACAGTGGAGCCAGAAACAAAATCCATTGTGATACTCATTCGTTTATCACAAAAATCGTGCATTCTTGGAGAAGGAAAATTCATTTCACTTAATCGACCAAGTACTTTTGCTTCTCTACGTGTACGAAACTTGCGAAGCTTTGTATCAAGTTCAGGAAGCCTATATCCTTTTGCAATTCTCTCTTTGATGATTCGCTCTTTATCTCGGAAGAGTTTTGCTTCAGCTCCTTGTGCTATAAGTTCCATGGAATAAACAATAATAGAAGTGATTTATAAGCTTTGTGAGAACAATGAACTAAGATTAAGCAGCACTTCCACCTGTGCGCCTTGCATCCAAACGACGAGCAGTTGATCTATCTCCTGGAAGAAGATGCTGATCTTCCCTTCTACGTTGTCGGTGTTGAATTTCTTGTTGCACTCTTTCAACAGAACCAAATTGTGCACCATATCTATTAATTCGATCTCCAAGAAGTCTAAAAGCCTGTAGAAGCCCAGCTCTTGCAGAAGGATCTCCTCGTTGTCTACTACATGCCAATGCTGCTGCATTTACTCGGATTAAAATGGAGTCCCATCTTACAAACTCTCTCTGGAGAGTTCTTAATTGTGCAGCCATTTCACTGGCATTAAATCCAGTATTTCGTCTAATGGCTCTAACAAGTATTCGTTTTAACTGATTAATTTGAAGAATAATTTTCTCTTTAGATCCAATAATCTGTCTAGAATTAAGCTTACCTGAAGAAAGAAATGCAGAATAATTCCGAATCATACTTTGAATTTTTTTATTGCGCGGAACAAACTGTCCAGCAAGGTGAGAAAGATGCGTTTGTGAATGGTGCTGGCGAACTACACGACGATAATTTACATTAACGTGGCGCATAGCTTCACTTGCATGTTGATCAAGCTCCGCAGCAGTAAATGTTGGATGGTTGCGGGAATTTAGGTGTAATATGCTTAAGAATGTCCGAGAAAAATCGCCCTTAATATTTGATTTATTTCGAGCAAACCATTTAGACTTAGTTGTCAAATAATTTATGGCTTCTTGTTGAGTATACCTTATCTCAGTTGGTTCTTTTTTTCCAAAAGGCCATAGTCTACTAAAAAATCCCATCACTTACAAAGAAGTTAAACATGTTTTTATAGCTTTCGACTTTCAAACAGCATGTGGTAAACATAAAACAACACACAAAAGAAGGAAAACTATCAATAAAGGTAGTTCCAAATGCATCAAGAACAAAATTAATTGAAGAAAACAATGAATTAAAATTATACTTAAAAGCACAGCCACAAAAAGGAAAAGCTAACAGTGAATTAGTACAATTTTTCAAAAAAGAATACAAATTGAAAGTCGAAGTTATCAAAGGAAAAACAAGTAGAAATAAAGTTTTATATTTAAAAGAATAATTTCTGGTCATAAGGTTTAAGAACCAAAGACTCTTCATTTTTAGTGGTGATTGTGGTGACAACAAAAAAAACTTCTAAAAGAACAAAACAAAAAGTATTCATCACAAGAAAGATCCCAAGAGAAGGAATTGATATTCTAAAAAAACATTTCAATGTTAGATTCTTTGATCACAACAGTGGTGCGATTAAAAAACAACAACTCAACAAAGAAGCTAAGTTAGCAGATGCGCTTCTCTCTTCTGCAACAGAAACAATTGATGCAAATTTCATCAAACGTAACAAGCATCTAAAAGTAATCGCGAACTATGCTGTTGGTTATGACAATATTGACATAAATGAAGCTACAAGACAAAGGGTACCAATAACAAATTGTGCAGGATTAAAAACAGAGGCAGCTGCAGATTTTACATTAGCATTAATTTTAGCAATAAGTAGGAGGGTTGTGGAGGCAGATAAGTATATGCGAGCGCACCATTTCAAAGGGTGGCAATCTATGTTATTTCTAGGCCCAGAATTAACTGGAAAAACTCTTGGTATTATTGGTTGCGGAAGAATAGGTTCATCAGTTGCACGAAAATGTCATGCAGCATTTGGTATGAAAATTTTGTACACAGATATTTGCCAAAATGAAGAGTTAGAAAAAACTTGCAATGGAAAAAAAGTTTCCATAAAAACACTTTGCAAGAAAGCAGATATTATCTCATTACATACAATTCTTTGTAAGTCAACACATCATATTATCGGAAAAGAGGAATTAAAACTAATGAAAAAAAGTGCGTATCTAATTAATACTTCAAGAGGTCCAGTTATTAATGAGAAGGAACTTCTAAAAACTCTACAGAAAAAACAAATAGCAGGAGCAGCACTTGATGTATATGAATTTGAACCAAAGCTAACAAAAGGGTTAGACAAGCTTGACAATGTAATTCTGTCGCCACACATTGCAAGTGGTACAATGGAAGTGAGAGAACAAATGGGCATTATTGCTGCAAAGAATATAGTTGCTGTTCTAAAGGGAAAAAAACCATTAAATCTTGTGAATAAAGAGTTGTATAAGAAATAACCAGAACAAAATTTACCTGTTACGTGGAAGCATCATATATACAATGTAATGAGTAATGATAAGAATTATTAATCCTAATATTACTGAAGTCCAAAGACTTAATACTCTGTTTGCAGGGAATAAATATATGTCAAGTAACCCCCAAATACCTCGCCAGAAACAAATAACTGAGAATCCGATTACTACAGCAAATATAGTTTGATGTTTTGCTTCTAATTTTTTAAGTCCAGTAAACATATATGAAAGATCTATTTTTCGTATAAAAAACTTTCTTTTAAACAAACCAACTTGCAAGTATTAATCCAGTATATAATATCAAACCTAGGGTGAAGTATTCTGCTCTTCCATCTTTGCCAAAAGGAATATGGTGGCGAGTTACAGTGAAAATCAAAACACCAATTGCAATTCCCATTAACGATAAGTTTACCCAAGAAGGGATATAATTGTATAATAAAGTCATAAGAATTGCTCCAACAACCGTTGAACTAGACAAAAATAATGCTTTGAATGGGGATTCATGGGGTTTTGTGGGGAGTGTACTAACAAAGGTGTAAGATACAATAGTAATGAAATACAAAAACCCTTCAATAATGCTCTGGTGGGATAAAAAAACAAATACTCCACCAACAACGACATGGTATAAATAACTAAAAACATTTTCTTCAATAGAGAGCATTTTCAAAAGACCATGTTTAGAATGATGGATGTAAATTTCTTTTTCAATGATATGGTGAATTGTAAAACCAAAGAGAACAGATAAAAACAGTAAACGATCAATACGTAGAGCACCTTCTGTGAATCGTGGAAAAAATTCTAGTAATAAATATGTTATACTAACACCTGCGGAGAAAGAAACAATGCGAAGTTTTGCATCTTTGTTGCTGATATGAAATTTATTTGAGAGGAAGTATACAACTGAAACAACAACTGAGAATAAAATTGGTAAAAACCATAGCTCACTAACTAGTGTTGCAACATCCATCCTATAAAACATAAAGAACTTTGCTCTTATAAAGGTTTTTGATAATTATAATTATCAAAAAAAGATAAAAGAAAATAAGCCCCGGCCGAGATTTGAACT
>CAYTOG010000014.1:0-22616 GCA_964439765.1 uncultured Methanosarcinales archaeon | reverse complement strand
GTTAATATTCAAGTTAAATCAATATTTTTCTATGAAAAATCAGAAAACATTTGGAAAATTTGGAAAAAAGATTATCCCTGAAATTCTAAATGGAGAAATTGACCTAAAAAAAGTGTCTGCTTTACACAAAAAGCAAAAATCACAAAATGGCCGTTAGAGTATTAGTAACTGGTGGAACTTTTGATAAAGAATATAATGAGTTAGAAGGAACATTATTTTTCCGTGAGAGCCATATCCACGAGATGTTAAGTAAGGGCCGTTGTAAAATAGAAACTCAAATAAGAACATTAATGTTAGTTGATAGTTTAGATATGACATCTATTGATAGAGAAATAATTATCTCACAATGTGAAAAGTCAAAAGAAGAAAGTATTGTCATCACACATGGAACCGACACCATGGTACAAACAGCAAAACTTCTCTGTAAAATTCAAAACAAAACCATTGTTCTAACTGGAGCAATGATCCCCTACAGATTTGGAAGTTCTGATGGAATGTTTAACTTAGGTTGTGCCATTGCTTGTGCCCAAACATTGCCTAATGGAGTATATATCTGTATGAATGGAAAAATATTCCCACATGATAATGTTTTCAAAAATAAAGTAAATGGCATATTTGAGAAAATAAAACATAGCACAAGTTAAAAATCTAAAGCAAAAATGAAAAAAGAAAATTTAATGTAAACCCATTGCCTTACGAAGTGACAAACTAAGAACTAAAGATACAATAATATAAAGAGCCAGCCAGCCAGGTTGCCAACCAAAAATACTAAACCCTCCAAGAGGTGTTAATTTGCTATAACCAACACTAATTCTCTCAATATCACTATCTTCAAAATTTAAATCAACATCTGCATAATCTAAATCACCATTAGTTACAAGAACAGTAATGCTTTCTGTAGAGTCTTCCGTCTCAATAGAGAATATATGTTCTTCAGCAGTCTCCGACTTCAAACGCCAAGTGACTTCCCCATTCTCAATTATCTGTACAGCATCCGAGCTGCTTAAACTAGATTCGGTATCGAGAACTAATTGTGCTTGTCCATTAACACCATCAGCAAATTCTGCTGTGATTGTGAATGCTTCATCAACCATTATAGGGTCATAAGCAAGTGCACCACTCATCCAACCAAAAATCAAAAGGATTGGGAGCATAGTAAACAAAGTTGGTTTCAGTGAATGTTTCATATATTCCATATTCACTTTCATAGCATCTTTTTGAATAGACATCAATTTTTCATGATTATCTTTATGGGCTTTCATCTCTGTTTGAAATCCTTTTTGCCTACCCTTCAAATGCTTCATTTTCTCTTGATCGGTCAAAAATTTATAAGCTAGTGTGATGATAACTGTGATAATTGCTGCAATAATAACTACACCAAGGGCTGGATTCCAGCTCAAAAACGGTCCAAAAATTGGGTTAAATATTGGGTCAAGTAATGCCATTATGTCACTATTTCTTTGATAGCCATTTATAAAGGTTGCTATTTAAATCATGATTTTAAACATACAGAAAACGGCGGAAGATTAATATAACAAAAAAGAATAGTTGAAAGCTGAAGATGGTAAGTGATAGAGGTTTACTTGGGTGGATTCTAAGTGGAATTGGATTTGCACCAAGCCAATTGCCTGAACCAAGAAAAATTAATGCTCAAATGACTAAACAGACATATTATAAGATTGAAGAAGCAGCTATCAATTTTGAATCAATTGCTGCTAAAGTTACACTTGAAGAACAACCAATTGAGGATCTTGAAGCTGAAAAAAGAGCAATTCTTACAATAGTTCGCCATATAAAAGGTATTTCTCCTGAAGAAACACATGCTCGTGTAATAGCTAGAACAGAAAGGATGTCTGAAGGAGTGCTTGTAAAAATAAAGGCTAAATTAGCAGAAGACAAAGCAATTAGAATGAGACGAGCTAAAAGATCAAAGGAATTTACATTAAAAACAATTAGTCGGACTCATAACAAAGATGATACTATCCAAACAGTTGAAGGGATAATAAATGATTTTTTATCCAGAATTGCAGATATAGCTGGTGTTCCATCAAGAGTTGCTCGTAAACATCAAAGAAGAGAAGAAGCTCGCATTCAACTTTTTGAAAGTGATAGAAAAAGAAGACAAAGGGCAGATGGAACCTATCGCCATGAGCTTGAAAACTAGTGTAAATTATTTTTATAAAATTAAAAAAAGAATAAGTTAATTCTACTCCATCATCTTACGAAGTGCAGGGTGCATATCCATCATATGATGTTTAGCAATTTCTTCATACAATTTATACACAATCATAACTGCAAGTAAGATTCCTGTTCCACGTGATAAAGCACCAGTTAAATCTGCAAGAGCCGCAAGTGCACCTACTGCAAGACCACCAAGGATTGTAAGTGGCCAAATATAACGAGCAAGAATTCTCTCAAGTACTCTTTGATCCCGACGGAACCCAGGAATTTGTAAACCTGAAGATAAAATTTGTTTCGCTTGTGAAGAAGCATCCATGTTTGCTGTTTGTACCCAAAATATACTGAAAATCATTGAACCAATCATCATTACAATAAGATATATTGCTGCTTGTCCAATATTCACAAAAGTGAAACTACCTGTGATAAAAGCGCGAACAATATCTGGGGCTGAAAGCCAAAATACAAAACCAGATATTGGTGTATTCCCAGAAAATGTTCCAAGTAAGGGGTATCCCCAACTTTCAAGTAATGTTGCAACCAATTGAATATTTGCAATCAGTGCTGCAACTAAAATAACGGGAATATTTGAAGTATAAAAAAAAGTTAAGTGGCCAACGCAGTGAGTGCCCTCTAACCCTACCAAACGAAAGAGGAATTTCTACTTTCATTGCCTGACAATATACACAAACTGCAAAAACAACAAGTGTTGAAATTACTGCTGCGAGTTGTAAACTAGCTGTTGTGATATCTCCACTTCCAAGAGATTGAAACAATGCAGGAATTGCTCCAGCTGCAATATCTGGATTAGTTGGACTTGGTAAGAAATTAAATGCCCGAATAAAAATTTGCTGAGATACTCCTGCTGCAATAAACAAGCTAACCCCAGAGCCAAAGCCCCATTTGGAAACAACTTCATCCATCCATAAAATAAGCATTCCACCGACGAAAAGCTGTGCTATTAATATTGCTTGGAGAGAGGGATATAATGATGTTCCAGCAAAACTTGCACTTGGTGCAAGCCCCCCCATTAAAACATAAATACATGCTTCAAGTAAAGTGAAACCAACTGCTAATACTTTCTGTAATCCTTGAAATCGTTGACGTCCAGCTGGATCAGTAAGATCCATATTGAGTATTCCTGTCCCACTAAGTAATTGTAAGACAATGGATGATGTTACAATCGGCCCAATTCCAAGTGAAACAATACTACCAAAACTTGCTCCTAAAATAATACTTAAAAATTCGAATTGTTGTAAACTGTTTTCACCAAGAGCTGCGAGTGGAACAAGCCCCATAACAAAAAATACTGTAAGAATAACTGCAGTCCAGATTAATTTTTGTTTGAAGGGCAACCTTTTTTGTGTAGGACCCTTTACTTCTGGAAGAATACTGATCAGCGTATCAAGAATAGACATTGTAACCTCTTTAGCTCCTTAATTGTATATAAGACTTCTTATCATCTTGTTAAATAAGATAATTTATAATTATTTTGAAGCTGCTTTGGGGGATTTTGGCTTCTCAGAAGCAACTTTTACAGCTTCAATTGAACCGCCTGCTACTGCTACTTTTTCTGCAGCTTTTCCACTCCATTGTTTTGCAGTAAATTTAATAGGAATTGTAATACTTCCAGATCCAAGTAACTTATCAAAACCAAGAGTTGCAAGCTCAACAGAGTAACCTTTTGCATCCTTTAATGCAAGTTTGGCTTGAATCATTCCCTCAAGTCGAGATAAAGTAAAATAAGATAAGTTTACTGTTCGAGGTTTTTCTTTACTTCTATGCATGAAAAATCCTTTTCCACCGAGCCTTGGGGCAATTCCAGCTTTCTTCTGTCCAGCTTTTTTACCAGTTCCAGCATTACCACGACCACCGCGGCTACCTGCGCCTCGACGTTTCTTTCTGTGGCCACCGCCATGAGTAGTTCCAGCTCGGTACTTAACAACTTTTTTTCGTTTACGAACAACCATTTTTATTTCCTTTCAATAATTTTAATTCTCTTACAACATTCTCTCAACTAAATCTGAAATTTTTTCTCCACGATCTCCAAGAGCTCCACCCATGTTAAAACTTCTTTTAATACCTGCACGACCATACCCTTTCCGTGGGGGATTTAAGCGAAAACATCTTTTATATTTTTTACCTGAAAATTCAAAACAAGAATAAGTATACTTGCCTTTAGAATCTCCTGTGCGACCATGCTGTTCTATTCCTCTTGCTGCAACTAATTTTGTAATTAATTCCTTAGTAACAGGACCGAAGGTAACATAATCTTTTACTTTAATGAGCATCCCTTGTATGCTTGGATCATTTTTGAGAACAACACATTGATTCACTCGAGTTAATCCAAGAAGTTTGAGTGTATCTTTAACTGTTTTTCTTACACCAACTAATCCTCGAACTTGAACTGCAACAATAAAATCTCCTTTGAATGTATTAGAAACTTTATTTTTTTTAGATGTTTCTTTAGTAGTTTCTTTAGAAGATTCTTCTACAACTACACTTTTATTTTCTGTTTTTGTCATAAGTATCACATCAATGTTATTTTTCAGTAACTTCAGCTACTTTGGTTACTTCAGGTATAGTTGTTTTTTCAGCAACTTCTAATTCAGCAAAAGCTTCTTCTACTTCTTTGTCATTTTCTTTTGCTACACTACCTTCAACAATACCTAGTGCTTGAATATGTTTAGATTGAATTTTTACTTCACTTAATTTGCTTAAAGCGTCCATACATGCTTGTATGAGATTCACTTTTGTTTTTGTTTGTCCCTTAGTCTGGCTCCAAATATCTTGTATTCCTGCTGCTTCAAGAATCTTTGCACATTCTTTTTCAATACAAAGACCTGTTCCTTTTGGTGCTGGAAGTAAAGTTATATGTGTTGAACCACATTTTCCTTGAACTGCAAATGGGATTGAATTCAAATCTGCGCCACCTTCCCATGAGCCACATCCTCTACGAATTTTAATTAAATGTAATTTTGCTTTAGAGATTGCTTTGTCTCGAGCAGGAACTGTTTCTTTGCTCTTACCAAATGCCACACCAACATGGCCATTTTTATCTCCAACGACTGCACAAGTAGTAAATTTAATGGTGTTTCCTTCCCGTGTTTTCTTTTGGGTTTGCCTAAAAATACGTCGCTTACCACCGCCAAACTTTCCTTTTGCTTGTCCAATTAATAATAGATCGTTATGTAAATTTGGAACTAAGACATCAACAATTTGTGGCTCTTTAATTGATTCGCCTTGATCGAAAATTTGTCCAAGTGAGTTTATTTCCCCTTTTTTTACACGAAGACCAAGTTCAGTAATTGGTTTCCAAGCTTCAAGTATTTGTTCTGGCGTGATTCTAGGACGATCTGGACGTTTTTTATTCTTTGATCGAGGATTTTTTCCTCGTCCTTGAGTATTCCTTTTTTGTTCTATTGGCATTTTGTAATTCTCCGATTTTGATAGCATATTAGTTATATTATTCTTATTATCCAAACTTTATCCAAGTAATTCTCCTTTAACTTTCAAAAAGATTTCCGGCATTTTTGTTGGGTCGGAACTATTTGCAATATACTTTGAAAACTGTTTTGAATAAACTTCTTTTTCTTCAGATTTTAATTTTTGAGCATATTGTGCTATTCTCTTTCCTTGCAAAGCGTCCTCTTCAGGGAAAATTGTTTCATCTCCATAGCTTACTTGAAGACCACCATCTAGTGCCCCTCTTAAAACTGCGAAAATTCTTCCTTGTTTTTTGATTGTCTGAAAACCAATGTCCAAAACTAATTCTCCATTATATCCTTCTTTCTTTGCAGTTTTTGCAAGAAGTAAACCTGTTAAATAAGATGCTGGAAGATTCTTTTTTGTATAATTCCAACCATGTTTTGCTAAACTAACAGAGTTTACTCCAATTTTCACTATATCTCCTTTTGATTCATATGAGATTATTTGTGCTGTAATTGCATTTCCACTAAATCGTAATACCAAGCGATCTTTCCCAGACATTAATAATCGAAGTCTCTTACGATAATTAGTCTTCTGACTACGTTTACGTCGAAACTGTACCACTTTTGTTTTTTTGCTTGCCATTGTTCTATTCTATGTTTGATTTTCAAATTTATTTTGCTACTTTATTTTCTCGTTGAACCAACTTATGTTCATCTAGATATAATTTAATATGACGCTTATTCCTAAAATATCCGCCTTTGCTTTTTGCATAGAGATTTCGATAATTATTTGGATTCAAAAGGCCTTTTCCTCGAAGTTCCTTTAAAAATTTTCTCTGACCGCGGATCTTCTGCATCCAAAGTATCTTTCGTGGAACACTTGCAAACTTTGCTCCTTTACGGCTACCTCTTCCCTTTCTTCGACCCTTTCGTTTTTGTACTGCAATTTTACGAGCTCGGCCCCTAGATTGTTGATTAGCTCTTCGAAGACTTACTTTACCAATAGCAATTAAGCCTCGCATATCACTTCTAGTGATTGCTTTTTGAATTTCTTCTAGTGCGTCTGCTGCGAACACCACTTTTGAAGGTGATGCTTTAAGCAATTTTCCTGCGAGTATTTTTTTAGGATTCATGGATATCACATAATATTAATTTGTTTTAGTTTCAGTTATTTTTGCTTCGGAAGAAACCTTTGCTTCTTTAGTCTCTTTGGATTTTACAGTCTCGGATTTTTTCTCATCTTTTTTTTCAGCTTCAGCTTTTTTCTCTGCAGCTTTTTTCTCTTCTTTTACTTTCTTTTTTTCTTTCAATTTAGCTTCTTTTCCTTTTTGCTTTGAGACAGAAGCTTCTTTTCTTGCAGCAAAAGATTTTTTCTGTTTAGTAATCTCTTCATCTACATTTTTAATGGTAAATACTTTCAATTTTTTCTCTAAGCAAAGTTGTAATAATGCTAATCTTTTACGTGCACCAACATTAGATGCAATAACAACAACATTTTTTTCTGAGTTAACAAGATCTAAATCTTGAATTCTATGAACTAAAATTGGTTTGTGGCCTGAACGTGTAAGCCCATGAACTGCTTTTGAAGCACCATAACCAACTGTTGGCATTTTAACTCTACCTTTATGGTACTGCCTTACAGGAGAATGTTTTCCCCGTGGTTTACGCCACCGTGATTTAACATTCGCTTTGAAATGTGTTTCTTTGACAACAAATGCTGGTTTACGATAGAGATTGCGCTGACTAAGTAAACGAGCTACATCAGACTTTTTCCCTGTGTTTCCTTGTTGAATTTTTTCTGCTGTCATTGTTTATGCCTTTTATTTTATTGAACGTTAATTATTACTTTATTATAATAGTCGTGCTGGTTTTTGAACTATGTAAATCCCATCTTGGAAAATTCGTCGATCACGATTAGTTATTCGACACATCTGTTCAATTCGTGCTGCCATCATACCAGCAAATTCTCTTGAAGCGCTTGTAATAAGAACTTCTGTACCATTAATTTTTATTTTTACTTCACTTGGTATAGCAACAATCCTGGGATGTTTCTCACCAAGAAAATTTTTCACAACAAAATTTTCTCCTGAAACTGCAACATTCATTGGAAAGTGTCCTGAACAGATTTTAAGTTTGTATTCGAATGGTGTTTCAACTCCACGAAGCATATTACGAATGTGTGCAATGAAAGTGCTGACCATTCGTTTTTCTCGTTTACTTGCAGCCTTTGCTTTTAAAACAACATCTCTTCCTTCAACAGATAATGCAACTTTTGGATGTGCAAAATTACGTTTATCTTCACCTTTTGGACCTTTTACTAAAAGAGTTGATCCATCAAAGTTAACACTAATTGTTTCAGCTGTCGTAATCCGCTCATTTAAATCTGCTTTCATAGTATTATTCAAACTGATAACATTAATAACAATACGCTAAGAGTTTTCCTCCAATTCGTTTGTTTTTTGCGTCATAATGAGTCATTACTCCATTTGGTGTAGAGATTACTAAAAACCCGAAATCTCGTGCAGGCAAATATCTTTTTTCCCATTTTGTGTATCCTGAAAACTTAGTTGAAAAACGCGGGGTAATAACATTACATTTGTTAATATTCCCTAGTAGATTAATTTTAATCACTTTTCTTCCTGGGCCTTCTTCAATTGTTTCAAAACTACCAATATATCCGTGGCTATGCATTAAGTCAAGGACAGTGATGATCATTTTTGATGCTGGACGAATCTCTACTTCTTTCTTCCCAACAAGTTCTGCGTTGTGAATTTTTGAAAGTGCCGCTGCGAGTGGATTATGTAACATTTTTCTTGTTCACCTAAGTTTTTATCATTTCATTAATTTAATTTTTTAAAGCCAAGTTCTCCTGCAACTTCTCTAAAAGCATGCCGGCAAATATCTAAACCATATTTACGAATTAATCCTCTATGAGTTCCAGTAATTTTACACTCTACTCGTGCCTTACCACAACTTCTTGTCTTTGGTTTGTTGTGTTTAATGTACTTTGCCTTTTTGATAGGCTTCGCATTAAGTTGCGTGAATGCTTTATTCCAATTGCTTGATGTCATTTTTGTAAATCCCCATAAATATTCTATACTTCAACAGTAATGCCTAGTTTTTCTTGAGCAAATGTGATTGCATCTTCTTTACTCACAACATGGCTTTTTCCTACTTTTTGATTCCGTAATTTTCGTCGTTTAATTCTATAACCTGGTCTCTCTAAACTTACTGCAACCTCAAGACCAATTATTTTAAGATCAGGATCATATTCCAAACCAGGAATATCAATATATTCTGCTATACCAAAAGAAAAGTTTCCTTGTGCATCAAACTGTTTTGCATAAAGAGTTTTTCCCTTTGCTTCAAGGAGACGAAGTAAAAGTTCATGTGCACCTTTCCTAACAGTCGATTTACAACCAATAGCAAGGCCAGGCCGAAGTCCAAATCCAGGAATTCTTTTTTTTGTAATTGTTTTCATTGGTGCAACAGGAGATATTTTCTTTAGGAGCTTGAGACTTTTCTCTAATAATGCGTCATTTTTTCCAGACCCACAGTTCAAAGTGATTTTAGCAACACGAATCTCTCGCATTGGGTTCTCCTTTGTTCCTTTTTTTGCACTTGTTTGTTCTTCTGCCATTTTCTTTTGTTATTATTTTGTTATTTTAATTGTGAAATTTATCAGCAAATTTTTATTTTGACTTAACCTTTCCTTTTCCCACAACAAATAGATATTTAGTTGCGGTCTCTACTTTATCTTTACTTCCATGAGGAAGATAACTTGCCAAATCTCCTTCAAAAGACGTTAACGAACCAGTTGAACCAGCGTGTTTTCCTTGTGTTAAAAAAACTTCTGCGCCATTTTGTCTTGAAAGTACTGATTTAACTTTATAATCAGGTAAACTTAACTCCACACTATCTCCCACTTTTACTGCGCCATCGTAAAGCACATTTTTTCCATCATGTAAATGTAATTGTGTTTTTCCACCTGGAACTACTGATTTTCCTGTGACTTTTGCTTTCTTTGAATTTGATTGAGTTTCAGATACTTCTTCTACAACAAGCTTTCCTTTTTGGTTTAAGGTAATATGATATTGTTTTTTCAAAGCAGGAAAACTAATTACATCAAATAGACCAACCATGTCTCGCCGATCTTTTCGTTGTTTACCATCAACAAGTACTTTTTGATTATGAAGCATTTTTTGCCCTTCTCGTAATGTTTGCACTAAACCTAACTTATCTCTAAGTACCATTCCAAGAGACATTCCAAATTCTAAGCTGTGCCCTCCAGCATGTGGGCGCACAATAAATGTTTCTTTCTTCCGTGCCAAAGACCAGGTCCGAGGGGTTGCAATTCGTTTTAAATGATTCTTCATCGGTTCCTCCGGTGAAGCTTAAAAATGCTCCATTTTTTTTGTTTCATCGTTATGATTCTCCGTTTATTCTAATTGATTAATTTTATTTTTTTTCTGCTGCAGATTTTCCTGTACTAACTGTTCGTGCAAGTACTGCTTTTCGCTTAGCATCGCCAGTTTCAAGTAATTGTATTTGTAAATTTGAAGGGTGAACAGGGTATGCTGCAGTAGAACCATCTTGTTTTTGAAGTTCAATGCCAGCAACGTAGACTTTTCGTCGTTTCAAATCAACTTTTTCTACTTTACCTTCTTTCTTTTTGAATTGGCCACGCATTACTCGAACGGTATCTCCTGTTCGTAATTGAATACTTCTTCGCCCATATTTACTTCGAAGAGTAGCATTCAACTGACTATGCATAAGATCTTGTTGTTTATGCAAACTAGCTTTTGCTATTGCTAAACGCTGCTTTCTCCCTTGACGACTTGTCCAAGATCCGGTTTTTTGTTTTTTTACTGCCATTGTGTTTGTATATTAGTTATTGTATGTATTATTCATATGATTGTTTTTGCAACTTTAGCAACAGCTGGCCAACGTGTTGCAACTTCCTTTGCAATTGGCCCTTTAAAGATTGTTCCTTTTGGATTTCCTTTTTCATCTTTAAGAACAACTGCAGCATTATCTTCAAACTTAATTCGCATTCCATTTGGTCTGCGATATTCTTTTCGTTGACGTACAAGTACTGCTGGAACAACTGTCTTACGCATGTCAAGCTTTCCTTTTTTAACAGAAGCTAAAAACATGCCAGCAACCCCAGTTGAAGGATATCTTCCTTTCACTGTTTTATGTCCTTTAACAGAAACCAGTTTAAGCATTTTTGCGCCAGAGTTATCACAGCTTGCAACTTTTGCTTGTGATGGCATTGCCCGAACAACTTTTCCTTTAACTGCTTTCATTTTTGTCACCAATATTAATTATTATTATTTCTTTTTATTTGTGCCAGATTCTTCAGCAAGCACTTTGATTATTACATGATGTTTTGTTTTACTAATTGGCCTTGTTCTTGCAACAAGTACTTTCTCACCAATTTGTGCATTGATACTAGCTGGGTTATGTACTCGAATTTTACTCAAACAAAATTCATATCTTTCATATTTAGGAACAAACCGGGAACGCTCCCATTGAATTGTAGCACTACCATTTGCATCTTTTTTTATGATAGTTCCAACTAAGTTTGCTTTTTTAACATTAATCTGTCCATAAAAAGGACAATTCTTGTCTCTAGCTGAATCGACTGCTCCAGATTTCAAAGCTGGTGCCTTTACTCCAAGTATTGTTTTTGCCATTTCTTTTATTTCCTTTATTTTTTACTATAACATTAGTTTCAAACTAAGTTTATGTTAATTATCATATATCTTTATCCTTTAATCCGCTCTGATGTCCTTCCCCATAATTCGCTTCCACTCAACTTGAGTTCATCTCCTTTAAAGACACGAAGCTTAATACGAGTTACACTTTTTTTCAAAAGTATTACATCTTTTCCTCGCCCACAATCAATTGTAAGTGATTCACGACTTTCATCGAGGATTTTTCCTTCTAATCCCACAAGATTTTTACTTGTGGAATCCAAAACCACTATGTGGTTTCCAATCAACCCTTTTGGGTAGATTCCCATGATTTTCACGCCCCCATTAATTATCAAAGCTCAATAGACTCACTGGCAAAGCCGAAATCGATTAAAGCTTCTTTAATGCGAGATTTATGATCTCCTTGTAATTCAACTTGCCCATTTTTGCTACTTCCTCCGCAGGCAAATCGATTTTTTAATTTCTTTGCGATATCTCCAATGTTTATTTCAGGTCCGAAACCCCTAACAATTGTGTATTTTTTCCCGAATTTTCTTTTTTCGATAATTACTTTGATTTTTTGATTTTCTAAATTTATATTTTCCCAAATACCAAGTTCTTTTGGAAGACCAGTCATTGGATCGATTTCAACCATTTATTTTCCACCCTTGGCTTTGCCAATCTTTTTATTTTTTCCTTGTTGAACTTTCTGATTTTGATTTCCAAGTAAAGTTAGGACTCGTGCTATTTGCTTTCGTAATAAACGAAGAGATGCTGGTTTTTCAAGTGAACCTGTACTTTTCTTAGCTCGAAGTGCAAATTGTTCGCGACGCAAATCAACAAGCTTTGACTTTAGCTCATTTCGTCCTAATTCTTTGAGGGTTTGCATTGCTTTCATTTATATCACTGTTTAATGTTATTATTGTTTTTTAGTTTCAGGTGCAACTGGTTCTGTTACAGCTGGTTTTACTTCTTCAACTGGTTTTACTGGAATTGATTCTGCTACAACTGGTTTCTCCTTTTCAACAGGTTTCACTGTTTCTGCTTTTTCAGCAACTACTTTTTTTTCTTCTTTTTTAGTTGCCTTCTTCTTAGTTGTTTTTTTCTTAGTAGCTTTCTTCTTAGTTGCTTTCTTTTTTGGTTTAGATTCCTTTTTTGTTTCTTCTTTAACTGGTTCTTCTTCCATTACAACTTCAGCTTCTTTTAAAATTTCAACATGATCTGGAAGTACCACGTCTTTTGGCATGATTCTAACTTGAATTCCAACAACCCCACTTTTCAAACGAGCGGTGGAATATGCTTTAAGCACGCCAGTAACGGAAATGTCTCCACATTTTTTTAAATACCCCATATAAAATCGCCAGCTTTTTGCACGGGAACCAGGAATCTTCCCAGAGATTTTAATTTCAACACCAAGTGCACCTGCACCCATAACATCACTAAGTACTCTATGGCCGGTCCCTTTAAACCTAGCAGACCCATAACGTTCTAATGTTGATGCAATTCTTTGTGCCACAACTTCAGCATCTAAGTTAGCATCTTTTACTTCTTTGATTTCAACCTGAGGATTTTCTAAACCAAATTTATCTTTCAAAGCATGAGTTAAAGCTCGGATGTTTGATCCTTTACTTCCAACAACTAAACTTGGCCGATTTGTTACAACAACAATTTTTTCTCCCAGAGGAATTTTCTTCAAAGTTACTTCAGAGATCTCTGCACCACGCAAAGTTTGGTTAATGTGTTGTTTAATATAGTACTCTTTCGTTTTTTGTGTGATAAAATCTCTTTCAATCATTGTGAGTCACCCTTAGGTTTATTGCTTGTTGAATTTGCAACTTTTTCTTTCTGGACTGGTTTTTTAGTTTCAGTACTTTTTTTGTTCGCACGAGCTTTTTTTGTCTTTGTAAACTCTGCAACTTTAATTTCAATATGAGTTCTTTTAGTTGCACCTTTTGTCCTTCCACCAGTCATAGGAATTGATGCTTTATTTGCAAGTAAATGTGTTATTTTCAATGAACTAGCATTAAGTCCGATATCTTCTGCGTTTGCTTCAACACTTTTTACTAATTGTAAAAATGCTTTTGCAGCTTTCATAGGATATCTGCCACCTGCAATTCCACTCTTGTGTCCAACATCATTATTATATCGAACAAAAGGAATTGCTTTACGTCCAGCAATTACATCCTCTAAGATCTTTTTTGCTGCCCCACTTGTTTTAAAACGCAAATAACGAGAGATTTCAATTGAATGTTTTGTTGAAATCGATTGACTAGACATCCTAGCAGAAGCTACATGTAAAGCTCCTGATTCTTGTTTTTGTGTTGTTGCCATTTGATTTCTTTTGTTATTCTTATTTTGATTTATCTAGCAGAGACTGCCTTACTACTTCGAGTAGATCCAACTCCGGCTCCACTGTGAGATACTAATTTTCTACTTGGTGCAAATTCTCCTAAAAGGTGACCAAGCATTTCAAGTGTAACTATTACTTTTGCAAATTCTTTTCCTGTAAATACTTGAAATGTTTTTCCAAGCATTTCTGGAGTGATAACAATTATTCGTTGATGTGTTCGAATATTATTTTTGCCACTTCGCAATTTTTTGAAAAATCGCTCTTGTGTTGGGTGTGGGCCACGAGAAATACTTCGTCTACGACGTGCTGGAAGTAAAGCTACAAATTGTTTAAAGTCAAGTGCTTTTACTTCCTCTTCTGTGAGGCCGTTCCATTTTAGTTCTTTTGCCATTTTTAGTATTATATTATTTTTATTAGTATTTTATTAGGTTAACGTTTTCTTCCAACCCTACGTGGTGCAATTTTACCGACCTTTCTTCCAGGAGGTGCACTTCGCGGAGATTGTGTTGGTCGACCTTTGGAATGAGAACACCCACTTCCAAATGGATGATCAACTGCGTTCATTGAAATTCCACATACTTTTGGATAAAGTTTATTTCGAGCTTTCATTCTATGATAATTAGTTCCTGCTTTAAGCATTGGCTTATCCACTCTTCCTGAACCTGCAACAGTTCCAACTGCTGCTCTACATGCTGGAAGGAAAAATTTTTCTTTTTTACTTGGTAATTTTACTTTAACACCTTTTGGTGTATGCGCAACAACTCTTGCAAATGAACCTGATCCACGAACAAATTTCCCACCATCTCCTGGCCTAGCTTCAATATTATGAACAAAAGTTCCTTCAGGAATATCTCCAAGGACAAGGGTGCTTCCAACAGAGAGTTCTTTACCACCAACTGCAACAGCATCTCCAACTTTAATCCCATATGGAGCAAACGCTAAACTCATATCTCCACTATCGTATTCTACTGCCATAAGTGGCGCACTATGGCCTGCACAATGAACTAAATCAAGTACAGTTCCTTCTGTCGCACCCAAACTACTTGGTAAATGCCTAACAGCCCCCTTAAAGCGGTGGCTAGGGCTACGATATGTTGGGCCTCCTCGACCACGACGTTGTTGAATTAATCGTTTTCCCATTTTCGTTTGTTATTTTTTTATGTTAATTACTTATGATTATATGAAACCTAAATCTGCACTAACATCTGCTGCAAGGCTACCTGGGCCTAAACGAACATATGCTTTTTTTCGGCCATCGACACCATTTTGAATATTTACTCTGCTTACTTTTACACTAAATTGTTTTTCAACTGCAGATTTTACTTCGCTTTTGGTGGCATTTTTTCCAACAATAAAACAAAGAATGTTATCAGTCTCGATCTGACGAATACATTTTTCTGTTGCAACAGGAGCTAAAAGCACATCTCCTTTTTTCACGACAGTTTTTTTTGTTATTTCTTTGTATACCATTTTATGCCTATAAGTATAATTTTTCTGCTGCAACTTTTTCTACTGCTGCTTTGGTCCAAAGAGTTAAGCGCCCACTATCTGCCCCTGGTGCAAGTAGTTCTGCATTCAATGCAGTACACATAACAACATCAAAACCTGAAACATTTGCTCCAGATTTTATCAAGGGGCAATCTTTAGACACAACCAACAATGGTCCTTTTGAAGTTTGATATTTTCGTCCTCTACTTTTTCCACGTCCAGCTCTTACTTTACGAATTCCAGCCCGCGCAATTTCATTTTGAAGTCCAAGTGCGCTAAAAGCAGAATGTAATTCTTTTGTTTTTGAAATGTTTTCAAATGAGTTATCAAGTGTGAAAGGGAATGTATCTGGGACTTGGTGTCCACGAGTAGAAACAATGTTACTATTCAATCCTGCAGCCATTGCGCTTCGGATTGCTTTGCGATTTTCTTTAACATTAATTTTTTGTGTAAATTGTTTTTGAGCTTTTGGTGCATGACTTCGCCGACCACCACGAGTTTGTGGAGAAAATGCGCCAACCCAAAAGAACCTAGTTCCTCTGCGTGTGTGAATTTTTCGGTTTACACGACTAATTCCAAACCCATAACATCCCCGATATTTTCGTCTACGTTTACTTAATTTTGAAGAGTGGCGAAGTCCAGCTTTAGGATCAGCACCATATGCTTGTCTTGCGCTTGATTGTAAAGAAAGTACACTTCTACGAATTAAATCTGGCCGATACGCTTCGCTAAATTGAAGAGGTAATTCTACTTCCCCTTGTTTCTTTGCGTTTAAATCCAATACTGGTATTTTTTCTGCCATTTTTTTGATATATTATGTTGAATTTTCATAGATTATGATTTTCCATACGCCTTACGTGAAATATAATTAATTTCTGGTGCTCCAGAAAAGGCTTTGTTTTTGTAAGCTGGTGTTCGAATTCCTGCTGTTAATAAAACTGCTTTTTTCCGAGGGCCAGCCACAGATCCACGAATTAAAATGAAATTATTTTTAAGAACACCATATTGGTGAAGTCCACTAGAAGGATTAATTTGGCTTGCTTCTTCTGCGCTACCAATTTTCAATATTTGTTTGTTATATTCACTTCGTTGATGATAACCCATCTTTCCTGGTTGAGGAATTGTGTAATCAACTCTCTTCGGTGTCCAAGCACCCATAGCAGCAACTCCTCTGCGTACTTTCTCTGACTTATGAGAAGTCATTGGTACACCATAACGCTTTACAGTTCCTTGGAAACCTTTTCCTTTAGTTACTGCCCGAATATCAATAACATCTCCTGCAGAAAATACATCACTAACTGCAATTTCTTTACCAAGATGCGATTTAATATATTCAATAGCATTTTCTTTAGCACTACCAAGTTCAACTTCGAGAACTTGAGGTTTTTTAGCATCAGTTGTTGTTAAACCAGGACGAGAACAGATAATTAAACGTGCATGATCAAATTCAGTTATATCATCTAATTTTTTTGATTGTTTTTTACCAAGAGGCATTCGAAGATTTGCCACTTTACGCCAATCTTTAGGTATTTCTGATGCAAATACATCAGCTATCTTTGAAAGTTTTCCCCTAGAATCTTTATTATAAAATGCTACGCCAAGAGCGAACATCTGCGGACATTCCACAATTGTTACTGGAACAGAAATTTTTTCTCCTTTAGTCATTGACTTCCCACGATTATCAGTTAACATAATATGAGTCATTCCTGCCTTATAGCCAACGAATGCAAGAGGTTTAGCATCTTTCACATCTGTCCAACTGCGAGTTCTAACAAAGCTATGCCTACTTCGACGTCGTCGCCAAAATTGCATACTTCCTCTTCGTGGTGCATGTGGTTTTGCCATTTTTATGTATTAGAGCACTATATCTATAGTTCTCTGTAATTCAAAGGACTTTTCTTTTATTCAAGCCAAACAAACAACCATTATCTGATTTCCTTCACCAAAAAATGGACTTTGAAGCAAATCTTTGCAGGCCAACTGTCCTTATCCATATTCTGTATTGAAACAGGGTATATAGGTAAGCGCTGCTTGAATACCTCAGAAAGCAAACAGGTTATTTATAAAGGTTTCTATTTGAAACAAGAAAGGCCAAGTTCACTCCCTACAAAAGGAAAATTTCTTCGAAGAACCACATTATACCTAGGTTTTCGACAAGAAAAGGAAAGAAATGTGAAAAAAACCAAAAAGAAAGCTTATATATGTCTTTAAACCACTACTAAGTAATAAAAATTAACTGGGCTAAAAATAAAGGAACTTGAACAAAGAATAGGCCACCCAATTCCAGAAGGCCCAACTGTTGTTTCAGCCCAACTTGCAGATCAAATCGGCTGCCCGAATATTTCAGTCGTTGTAAATTCTGCAGGAGACCACGCAATTTATAGAGGATAAATAAAAATGATAACAGAGACATATCAAGTGCATAATAAAATTCTACCAGGAAAACTTGTTATTCCTGTCACCCCAGACCTTCTTGATTCAATCGAACAACGATTACATAAAGACCAAAAAGAAGGATATATTGACAGCTTCTATATGGAAGGAAACATGGTAATGATAACTCATGGAGATGATGTTCCATATTTTAGTGAAGGATTTCAAAGAGCAACTGGAATTAGAAAAGAGAGATAATTCCTCATTCTTTTTCAAAAACTTTAGGAAAATTGCTTACAACTTCATGTGATTGCTTTTGAAAGAAAGATCTAGGATCAAACCCTTCCATTCCAACAGATACCCACTTCTTCTTTCCACAACCACAAGTTTGGATAGCATATTGTTTATCTGCTTCAAAATGGCTTTTCCAATCAGTGCAATCTTCTAAATTCGCATGACAATAATCACAAGAAATTTTTGGTAGTGGAGGCAAAGAATTTTGTTCACTCATTGGTTTTCACCGACCATTATAAAGAAAAAACAGAATAATGATTTATATAGTTTACGAAAGCATGAGTAAACTTTCGAATCTAAAGTAAAAAATAAATTTTAAAAAATAAAATAGAAAATCATGGTCGTGGTTGTTCTTGACAATTTTCTCTTTCATCAAAAATGTGAATGTCCACAGCAATTTGTCTTTCAAGATCAAAATATGCTCTGTGTATTTGCCTAATTAAAGGAGTATTTAATTTAACACCATTATCTTCAAGGAAACCACGATACAATTTAATTGCTGATGTGAAACGATCTAATGTATCACGATTAAAATCATTATCAGTACAACTGATATCAAAATCAGCTGGTTCAATTTCTGGAGTTGGTTCTAAATCAACATAATCAAAAGCAGTAGTATAATCATCTGTTATAGTTTCATAACCAGTAGATAAATCAACTAAACCAAGAGAATCTAATTCTTGCTCCATTAATTCTAACTCGCCTAATTGAGACTGAATTGCTTTGAGTTGAACTCTTTGATTTTCAACAAGGTCAGTTAATACAGGTGGTGCAACATCAGTAGCAGCCCTATAAGCATCGTACTGAGTTTCCAAATCCACTGTTTGTTCAAGTACGTCAGTCATAAATCCCATATAATCCATTAAATTGTCTCCTGGATGTGCTTGAGCAGGAGTTGAAGCTAAAACAGCTCCTAAAGTTGCTAATGTGATGTAATTATTCATTTTAATTCCTCCAATTGAATTAATTGTTGTTTAAAGTTGGTTTTTGCTAAAATTAACCTATTTTTGTTAAAAACACTAAACTATATAAATGTTCCCTTATATTTGTCACTAAAGAGTGAATATCTTTCAGGCTCAACAGAACTGGACAATTAAAACTTGTAATTCGCTAAAAATCCATGGAAAAGTAGCAATTGTTCTAACAAGAAATCTTAAATAATACAGTAATAATAATTCAAAAATGGCAACCCTTCACAAAACATTAATTGGGCATTTTGTTACAAATAAAAAAGAAATTACTACATCAGACATATTTACATCTATTAAAAAATATAATGACGCTGAAAAATCTGAAAAAAAATTGCTTAAAAAGCATAAAAAAACAAAAAAAGCAACAGAGGAAGAAAACACCATGCTTCGTTCTCTTCTCAAAGATCAGAAATATTTCAAAGATTTTAGAGCACAGAATATAATTCTAACAAAACAACAGATTAAATCTTCTGTTGATCAAGATGATTTAATTGTTCAAACTGTAAGCAACATGAATGAGTTAGATACAACAGGAAACACTCTTGCAAAACGCCTAAGAGAATGGTTTTCCCTTGTTCTTCCAGAACTTGATAAAGCAATTTTCCATCATGAAAAATTTGCAGAATTCATTGCAACAAAAACTAGGAAAGAATTACTAAAAGAATTAAATATTAAAGAAAATGAAAGCATGGGTGCAAAGCTTGAAAAAGACGACATAAAAGAGATTAAACTTCTTGCACAGCAAGTGATTGAACTGTATCACCTAAGAGATACACATGAAGGATATGTGGAAAAAATTTTGAAAGAATATTGTCCTAACTTTCATGCAATTGCTGGAACAAACATTGGTGCAAAGTTATTCGAACATGGAAAATCATTAAGGCGGCTTGCATGTATGCCAGCTAGTACAATTCAACTTCTAGGAGCAGAGAAAGCTCTTTTCAGACATATAAAAACAGGAAGTAAAAGCCCAAAATATGGAATTATTTATACCCATTATCTTGTACAAAAAGCAAAAAGAAAAGATAGAGGAAAGGTTGCAAGGTCTTTAGCAAACAATCTATCTATTGCATTAAGAATAGATTTCTTTAAAGGAAAATTTCAAGGTGAAGAAATGCGTAAAAAACTTGAAAAAAAGTTTGGGTACAAGTCTTAATTTTTATGTATCAAAAGTAAACTTCTATAAAAGACATCTCTGCACGCTCATCAGTTACTACCGTCGGCTATAAGGAAGCCATGGTGTTCACATAATCATCGCATGATGCAGTGTCCCTTGTGATTCAGAAGAACCACAAGTAATAATCAAAAATAAAGAAGAGATAATAAAAAACTTCCTACCCAAACATCTGCACTTCTTCTTCATCAGAATCTTTGTTGCGAACCTTTTCTACTGCAAGATCAAAATCTGCTTTAATTAAATAAGCCCGGTCTTCACGAATAGCAAAATATCCTGCCTCAGTGCATACTGCTTTAAGTTCTGCACCACTGAAGTCTTCAGTCATTATAGCAATATCTTTGAGTTTTACTCGTTTAAGTTTCATAGATTTTGTATGAATTTTCAAAATTTCTAAACGTCCAACTTCATCGGGCATACCAACTTCAATTATTCTATCCAAACGTCCAGGTCGAAGAATTGCAAGATCAAGAATATCTTTACGGTTTGTTGCTGCAATAATTTTTACATTATCAAGACCCTTGAACCCATCAAGTTCTGCTAGAAGTTGCATAAACGTCCTATTCACTTCACGCTCACCACTAGTTCCCATTGGCATTCTAGAGGATGCAAGTGCATCTAACTCATCGATAAACAAAATAGTTGGGGCTTTCCTACGAGCAAGAGTAAAAATTTCTTTCACAAGTTTTGATCCTTCACCAATAAACTTCTGTACAAGTTCTGATCCAACTACTTCAATAAATGTTGCTTGAGTACTATGAGCAACAGCTTTTGCAAGAAGTGTTTTTCCAGTTCCAGGGGGCCCATGCAAAAGAACACCTTTAGGTGGAGTAATTCCCATTTTTTTGAAAAGTTCTGGTTTTGTGAGTGGAAGTTCAATTACTTCTTTAATTTCCTGAACTTCTTTAGCAAGACCACCAACTTGTTTCCAATTTTCTTGGGGTTTTTCAATTAACACAAATTTTTCCACATCAATACCTGCTGAAACATCAATCTTATCGAGTACATTCAATGTTTTTTGTTCAACAAGAACAGTATCACCTGCTTGGAGGTCTTTTAATGTGGTGCTAAAATGAGAATAAAATTTATTGCCATTTGGCAATTTTACAACTGCCCTATCTTCATATAACGCAACTATGTCAGCTACTAAAAGAGCTGGTTTTTTGAGCATCTCAAGTTCATTGTGTGTTTTATTAAAAAGAGCTCTAAGTAATGATGCTTCTTCTTCAAGTTTACGTAGTGCTGTTTGAAGTTGTCTATTTTCTTCTTCAATTTGTTCTACATCTACTTCTTCTTCAACTTCAGCATCTAAGAGTTTTTCTTCAACTCCAACTTGCACTTTCACATTGTTACCATATGCCATTTTAATTCACTTAGTTAATTGAAATGGCGACTAAAAATATTTTCTATTTTTATGTATGCCATTTTATATTGTCCCACAATTCCCTATAATTTTCAATAAAATAGCCCTTATTGTATAAAAAGCTATGCCTGAATAGTGGTATTTTAACCTTTTTAAAAGATGCTACCAGTATAAACCTTAGTTATCAGAATAACTAAAATTGCCAATAAAATAACAAAGAACAGAACTCTAAAGAACAAACTAACAAATTTCTTAAGTATTGTAAGTAAAAGTAAAACAATCAAAATAAAAACAATTAGTCCCCAAACTGACATTTACTTCACCTTTTTAACAAGAACGGTTTGTGTAGGATAAGGAATTCCTATTTTCTTCTTGTTCAATGTGTCATAAATTAATTGTGTTGCTTCGAGTTTTTTTGCGTATGCATTTTTCCAACTATCAACCCAAAAGTATGCCTTAAACTCTAACGCGAAATCTCCCATCGTCAAAAATTTTACTGAGGGTTCTGGTTTTTCCAAAATCCCCTCCATCTTTACAAGTTCTTTCTCTAAAAAGGCAGATACTTTTTTTGTGTTCGCCCCATACTCCACACCAAATGAAACCCAAACTCTCATTTTTTTGTTTGGTTTTGTATAATTTTGTACACGTGAATCTGAAAGATATCCATTAGGCACAGTTAATTCCTCATTATCATACGTTCGGATTTTTGTACTTCTAAGACCAACATCAATGACATCTCCTACTTCTCCACTTTCGAGTCTAATTTTATCACCGACCTTTATGGCGCCATCAATAATTAAAGCGACACCACCAAACACATTTTTCAATGAATCTTGCAGAGCAAGACCAAGCACAATTCCACTTATTCCAACTCCAGCAAGATAAGGAGTGATATTAATTCCCCATATAGATAAAAGCCACATCATTGCGACAACTACAAAAATAACTTTGCTAAATTTATGTAATAATGGTAACAATACTTCATCAAGTTTTGTTTCTGTTTTATGGGCGATTACCCCACCCCAGATATTAATAACTACATCAACTGCCCGTGCTAGAACAAAAATAAAGACAAGAGCCATAATTGAATTCATAAGCAAATTTACTGTGCCATTCACTCCTAAATACCCTAAGGCTAATTTTAAACCACCAGAGAGTATCAAATAAAAGATAGGATGTTTTGTTCTCTCAAAGATCATATCATCAAGTTCTGTTTCTGTTTTTGCTGCGAAAGTTTCTAAATAATGAGAAAATATAAACAGAGCGAGCCAACCAGCAATTGCTGTCATAACAAC
>CAYTOG010000013.1:0-25442 GCA_964439765.1 uncultured Methanosarcinales archaeon | reverse complement strand
CGTGGGGTCGGGAGTTCAAATCTCCCCTTCGCCACTCTTTTTTCTTTAAATTAAAAAAAATTAATATTATAACTTAAAATTAAAAATTAAAAAACTTATTCCATATAACTCAATTTAGTAGGAATCATTCCCAATCGTTGCCGTGATAAAATATCTAAAAACATCATGCGATCAAGAGGAGTCATTATTAATGTATGGGCAACATTATGGGGAATTAAAATTCCTTTTCCTTCCCGTATATCTAAACTATCAACACTCTCGAATGGAAGATCATAAACTCCAATAAAAATTCCACGGTCTTTAAACATGTCACGATATGTCCGATTTGGATCCCTGCCTTCATCCTTTCCTTGACCAATAATAGGAATCTTATCATCTAATTGATATCCTCGAATAAGATCATTATGTCCATTAAATGCTCGATCAACTAATTGTTCAATCTGGCCTAAATCCTGAGGGAAGAGATACAATTTCTCAAAAACAGGAGTTTCTTGAGAGAAATCAACTCCACCAATCTCTTCTAAAAGTTCTCGAAAAGCAGACTCACGTCCACCTTCCCACTCACCAGATTCAAGGTCTTGGGGATTATGTAACAAAGACTCAACACTTTCTCTTAGAGAATCAGCATCTTTTCGCTTAGCCTTCCCACCAAAAATACCTGGAAGTGTTGGAAAAGGAAACTGCGCATCTCTAACTTGATCACGAGATTGCATGAAATAATGTACTTGTCCATGAACAAAAGTCCGAATAAGACCCCCGCCCCCATATTGTACCATAACAAAAAACGAGAAAAAAGCCTTTATAAAGATTATGAAAGTTAAAAGAAAAGAAAGAAAAAATTAACTATTCCGTTGTTTACCCAACATTTTATTCTTCTGTGTTACTTGAATCTTCCAACTCAGTTTCAGTTGACTCTTCTGCTTCATTTGTATCTTCAGATTCAGTCTCTTCTACTTCTTCCTCTTCTTCAGCTTCTGTTTCTTCAGCATCGTCCTCAGTTTCATCTTCAGTTTCATCTTCTGATTCTTCAACTTCCTCTTCTTCTTCGGATTCAATTTCATCGTCAGAATCTTCATGCTTTATCTTATTAATTTCAGCAACATCTTTTCCAACAACTCCACTTTCTGAAACAACTGGTTGAAGATTATACTTTCCAGAATTTCCTGCTTGAACAACATTGATGTCAAAAACATATTCTAAAGCTTCACCTTCAACAACTTCAAAGTTTTGTGTTAATTGTAATTTTCCACTTGGAAGTTCAACAGTAACTTCTTCCCCGTCAACAATACCAACAATAGACTCAACATAAAGTTCTACTTTTTGATATTCTCCTGGAGTAAGAGATAATGAAAGAACACTTACTGCATTTTCATCAACAAGTTCAGTCAGTTCCACTGTAACTCCTTCCAAAGAAGCTTCACCATACTTTTCTCCTGCTTGAAAAAATCTAACCTTTTCTAAAGTCACTTCAAGGGATTCAAAATCAGCTATGTCTGCTGGTGCATCCGAAATAAATAACTCAACATTTTCTTCCTCGCTTTCGCTATCAATAATTTCAGAACTTGCATCTTCTCCTTCATCAACTTCTTGGGCTGGAACACAAGAAACTAAAAGAGAAAATACAAGAAGAATTCCAAATAATACTGCTACCTTTCTCATAAATATCACCTCAATATCTAACTAATAATGATCACAATATTTATAAAACTGGCGTTGCCTTCTCCCCGATACGCCAACGTGGCACAATCTGGTACTGCGCAAGACTGGAACTCTTGTTACCTTCGGGTTATCCCGGTTCAAATCCGGGCGTTGGCGCTTCTTCTTATTTCTGTGGGACTGTAGCACTGCGAAAGTCGCACTTGTTTTAATCAAAGTTTTTCTAAAACTTTGGTGAGGAGCTCCGGGCGTTGGCGCTTTTTTTTTCATTATAGTTAGGTAAGCGAACTACAGTGAGCGCACCTGACATTGCGTATCAAATGCGCGTAACCATTTGGCGTTGGCGCTTCTTCTTTTTTAATAACATTTCAACAAACAACTTAAAGAAAACTGAACTTGTTGTTACTAACAAGTAACTTTATATATTATTGCTCATTCCCGGCGCAGATGTTCCTCCCAGCAAGAATTCCTGGCCTATTACAAAGAGTAAGATTAGCACATAAGGCACTGCGTGGAGAACTTCTTGATTGTTGTCTACAAAAATGTCCACTACCTGTAACAAGAAAAGAATTGCAACGAGCAAGAAGAAGTTTCCATGGAGAGCATGCAGTGTTAGAAGAAATTCTTGCGAGTATGCCAACTGCAGTTGTCGTAACAGGCACCACCGAAGAACAATCAATCAAAAAAGTAAACCCTGCATTCTTAAGATTATTTGGATACGAAACACAAAAAGATGTTGTTGGAAGACCAATGTCTATTGTAAGACCACCAAATACTGCACATGGACAATTAATGGATAGAATTTATGAACAAACAATTCAAGGAGAAGAGTGGAATGGTAGAGTAATAGTTATGGATTCTAAAGGTAGCACTTTACCAGTTCAATTACACACAGCTGCAATTTATGGGCGTGATGGAACTACACCAACATCACTAGTTGCAACTATGGTGGCCTTAAGAAAAATCGAAGAGAGAGAAAGATTAGCAACAATGGGTGCTTTAGCTGCAGGGGCTGCACATGACATAAATAATTGTTTGACTGCAATATTAGGTTATGCTGAGTTATTAACTGGTTTGTCTGAAAGAGAAGATGGATACTTACAAACAATAGTTGCTGCAGGAACTCGTGCTTCAAGAATTACAAGGGGCCTTCTCTCATTTAGGCCAGGGTGTGAACAAGAAGAAATACAATTAAATGATGTTATAAGAGATTATACTACTAAAGAGCTTCAAGAACAAATGATTAATGGATATAATGTTAGAGTAGAAGTTAATTATGGGTCAGAAAGAATAGTTTATGTTGACCCTTCACTAGTTACAAGATTAGTTGATAATCTGTTAAGAAACGCAGCACATGCACAAAATGATGCTGATTCTACGAGCAGAGTTTTTCTAAGAACAAGAGATTGTAAACTTGATGATTATGTAACATTACATGATAGTCGAATAGAACATCTTAAAGGAGATTACGTTACATTAGAAGTTCAAGATGAAGGCCCAGGGATACCAGAAGATGTTTTATCAAAAATATTTAATCCTTTTTTTACAACAAGAAAAGGGAAAAAAGGGACCGGTCTTGGTCTTGGAATAGTCCAAGATGTTGTAAGAAAACATGAAGGTTGCTACATGACAGTTGATAGTGTTGTTGGGGAAGGAACTAAATTCACAGTATATTTTCCAGCAATGAATCAGTAAAATTACATTTCTTCAAAAGAACCAGTTTAAAGCCAATAAAATAACTGCATACTTCACAAGAAGTCCAAGTGTTGAATAAAAAACAGTTTTCCAAAGTTTATACTCTAGAACACCAGCAATTGCTGCAACTACTGACGAAGATAGTGGAAATAAATTAAAACAAAAGACAATCCACGCACCATACTTCTCAACAAAACTTTGAATTCTATGATATCTTTGTTCACCAATTAAACTTGCAGTTAAATGGCTTGGTGCAAGTCTTCCAATCCCATAATCAATTAATTGTGCAGAAATTGCTGTAACAATAGCCAAACCATACAAAAGAAATGGAGAATATCCTAAAAGATAATAATAAGGTATCAATCCTTCAACTGGAAGCAAAAAGAAAAACAAATATCCAGAAAAATGTACAACAATAAAACTGTTTAAAGAACCTTGTCCTGCAATAAGCAATTCACGACCAAGAGTCATACTAAGAATTACTATTAAAACTATAATAATACTTAAACGAAGAACACGTATTGGAGTAAACAAATCTTTTAATTTTTCTTTGGATTCTCTAATTTGTACTTTACGATCTCGTTTCTTCTTAAATTTTTGATAACGTTTCTCTGAACTACTCAATGCGACCACCGACAAATATTACATAAACATAATTTCATTAAAATAAAAAAATTAACTAGGATAAAGATTCTTCAAAAGCTTCTGTTGCTTCCATATCTGCAATAAATTCTTCATAATCATTTGGATCATAATCCTCTAAAGGATATAAACCCCAACTGGTTCTAAAATCATGATTACTTACACTACTATCATCTGCATCATAAACAGAATCTACTGAAGAACCAACAAATGCACCATTACTTTCATAGACTAAACAATCTGTGCCATCATCTAAATCATCATCTCCAGTATAATGTTCACAATCTTCACTACTTCCGCCACCAGCTCCTAAAACAGTAAAACTAATACTACCATCATAAGTTCTAACTTCTCCACTTCCACTACTATAATCTCTTTTTTGTGCATCAAAACTAATTGCATCAGTAAAATATCCTGCAAAAACAATAAATGAATATTCACCATCAGCTTCAACTTGTCCCATTTTAGTTGGTTGATCAGGGCCACCACTTACTCCACCACTTACAGGACCAACTTTAGATTCTGTATATTCTCCAGTATCTCTTTGTTCTTGGTACTCATCATAAGAATAATAAATATTTCCACTTAAACTTTTGATATAAAAAATACTTTCATCACTATTTTCAAAATAAACTCTTACTGCATCAAAATTATAAACTTGCATTCTTGAAAGATCCATCTCAATTTCAAAATAATCACTAACCGAACTTTTACTATTTGTTTCCTTTTCAGAAATCCAACCTCTGTAAGGAACAATATCTACAATTTCTCCATATACTACACCTTCAAAATCTTCTTTTGTCCAAAAGGCATTAGAATCATCATTAGAATCGTCAAGATTAACTTCATCAGTTTCATCAGAAACTCCATAATCAATCTCTTCATCTTCTATATCACATCCAAATAATAATAACGCTACAAACAATAATAATAGAATCTTTCTCATACTTTAGAATATACCTCTTTTCCCTTATAAAACTTCTCAAATTTAATAAAAAATAAAACAAAATTAAAAAAGAACTTTTAAAAAATAACACTACTTCTTCATTTTCTTCAAACTCTTTGCAGCTTTTTGAAGCATATCTCCCCCACCATCACCAAAAGCACGAAGGACTTCAAGTGGTACTGCAAAAACAATTGTGTTATTTTTATCTGACGCTATATCATTCAGTGCTTGCAAAGTTCGAAGATGAAGTGCACCTTGTGATCCTGAAAGAGTCATTGCTGCTTTTGAAAGGTTATCTGATGCAATAACTTCTCCTTGTGCTTTAATGATAACAGCACGTTTCTCCCTCTCTGATTCTGCTTCTTTCGCGAGTACCCTTTTCATCTCTTGTGGAAGTTCCACATCTTTTAATTCTACAGATGAAACTTTTATTCCCCAAGGATCAGTTGCTTTATCAACAATTAATTTAATTTTTTTAGATATTTTTTCTCGTGACACAAGTAATTCATCAAGCATTACTTCACCAACAACATCTCGCATGGTTGTTTGTGCTAGTTGAGAAACTGCATAACCAAAGTGTTCAACTTCTAAAACTGCTTTAGCAGAATCACTAACTTTGTAATATAAAACAGCATTAACTTTGAGTGACACATTATCTTTAGTAATTGCATCTTGATCAGGAACATCAATTGTTTTAATCCGCATATCAATTCTCTCCCAACTTTGAATAATTGGGATAACAATACGAAGACCAGGTTGCATAATACCTGTAAATTTTCCAAGAGTAAATTTTACCCCACGATCATATTCCTTCACTATTTTTAATGAAGAAAGAAATACTAAAACTAAGACTCCAATAAATACAAATCCAGATAATACCATCGTTCCCACCACCAATTCAGTTGTTGCCATTATTAGCTATTTCTAAAAAGAAAAAAGAAGTAGAAGTAGATAAAGATTTCTAATCAACAAAAATATAAATAAAAGAAAACCTAACCCAAACAATTAAAAACCCTTCATCCTCAATTCTAAGTATAGATGCTAACGACAAAACAGAGAAAAATTTTAAGAGAAAAATTAAGCACAGCACAGCACCCAATTTATATTCACGACGATGACCCAGATGGTTTATCTTCATTTCTCTTGTTAATTCGTAAATACAAAGAAGGCCAAGGTTTTATGTTAAAAGCGGCACCAAAATTGGATCCAAGATTTCATCCAAAGATCAACCATATCAATTATGATATGATTGTAGTGTTAGATATTCCACAAATGGAACAAGAGTTTATTGATGAAGCTAAAGCACCAATTTATTGGATTGATCATCACCCTGTACAAACCATGCAAAAAGTCACCTATTATAATCCAAGAATCAAAGATGATGATGCATATATTCCTACAACAAGAATGGCATGGCAAATTGTTGAAGAAAAAACAAAATCTACAAAAGAATACAAAGAAATGAATCAAGACTTTTGGATTGCAATGGCCGGGTGTCTTTCAGATTGGTACATGCCTGATTTCGCCAAAAAATTTGACAAAATATACCCTGAATTATTAACTACTTCAGAAGGCAAAATGGCAACAGATATTGGTTCTGCACTTTATGATACTAAAATTGGAACAATTGCCAAAATATTTGCATTCCTTTTCAAAGGGAGAACAAAAGAAGTATATCGTAACATCAAAGTATTGAGTCAAATTAATTCCCCTTATGAAATATTAAATCAAACAACAGATAAAGGAAGATTTTTACATAAAGTTTTTTCTAAAATTAATGGAGCATACGAAGCCCATGTGAAAGCTGCTGGGAAAAAACGAGGTAAAAGTCCAATTCTCCATTACAATTATATTGACAGCCAATTCTCGTTTACAAGCACATTAGCAACAGAGCTACAATTCCATCACAAAGACAAAGTTATTTTGATCACACGAAAAAGTGAAGGGAAGTATAAATGTTCAATTCGTGCCCAGTTCCCAATAATTGAACCTTTGCAAACGGCGCTTGAAGGTGTTGAAGGATATGGTGGTGGGCATCCAAGTGCATGTGGCGCAGTTGTTGCTGAAGAAGATTGGGACATATTCTTAAAGACGTTTAAAAGAGAATTAAAAGAACAAAAGGTAGAAGAAAAGATATTAACAAAAGACAAGAAAAAGGAAAGTAAAACAAAAAAGAAAACAGTAAAAAAGAAAATAATAAAGAAAAAATCGCAATAATTAAAAGCACAAAACATTTCTTCTTAACTTAAATGTCTCTAATTTCAAGTAGCATAACAACTACGGTTCCAACACTTATATTTAGTTATACTGCCCTTCTGTGGGGATTTATTCTAGCTGCAGTAGCAGTAGAAGAGTTGCCAGAGTTATTACAACAAGTAGAAAGAGTAAAACACCTATTGGCTTTTGCAAGTACAGGAATTTTACTGTACTTCATTTCACAAATCTATAAAACAGATCTTCTCCTTGCAGGAATAATTCTACTATCAACATGTTTCTTTCTTGCAATAGTATTGAAAAAACAACTAGCAAAATATGAGCTTTTCAGTCTTCTTCCAATCAGCATAGTTTACTGCACAATACTTTTTTCTAATTTATCAACGAATAATTTTCTACTACTTTGTGTTGCAATATTTTTCTATCTATTTCTCCTAGGTATCACTTTACATGCAGAATTACTTGGGGTAAATCAAGTATAATTACTTTTTACTATGGCAAAACCAAAAAACTTGGAAGATACCATAATTGAAAAAGTTCGTCCATTCATAACAGAAAACATTGAGAAAACATGGGGCCTTGCTATACCTAAATTAGAGGAAGACATCACAAGCAAACTTGCAAAAGAACAAAGTACAATTCCAATACATTTTTCTCTTCCCTATGCTGAAGCATTAAAGGCGTTTAAAGCTGAATTTTTCAGAAGAGAATTACAAAAACATCATAATATTTCTTTCCTTGCAAAATTACTTGGTGTAAGTAGGCGTAGTGTTCACCGCAGTATTAACGAACTTGGAATTCAAATTCCAAAAAAAACAAAAGAAGAACAAAAAAATTATTTCAAAGAACAAGAAATTTACAAAACGTTGCGTGAAGCGTTGCTTGAATACAGAAGTTTATTTCGCGAAGAAAAAATGGAAGCTCTCTATGATAGTCTTCCAAACCTATCAAAAACATTAGCGCAAGAATTGCCTAAGCAAGACGCTAGTACTTGGAAACTTGCCAAACGGGATTTTGAAACAAGATATCTAAGGCACCACATCTCGCTTGGAGATAAGCTAAAGGTAGTGGCAAAGAGAATTGGTATGCGGGCAGAGTCATTATCAAGGAAGCTGAAGGTCTTGGGATTGAGATAAAGTTAGTGGGGCTGGAGCACAGCGGAATGCCGCACCTTGTGTACATGAAAAACACTGGTTTTTCAGTACTGAAAATCATTTTTTATGATTTTCATGTATCAAATTCACAAAATAATTTGTTAGAAAGCTTTATAAAGGACCACTTGAAATAAATCAACATTAGGCCTAAGGGGTCTAAACTGGAGGAATCATACAAATGTTCTACAAAGTTCGCATCAAAGATTACATCAGAGTCCCACCAAGTATGTTTGGTGAAGGGAAAATGGGCGCAGTTATGCAAAACATTAAGGACAGCTATGAAAATTATGTCTCCAAAAAATTAGGATTTGTAATCAATGTGATCGAAATCCACTCAATTAATGAAGGAATCATTGTTCCAGGTGATGGGGCAGGATATTATCAAGCAGAATTTGATCTTTTAACATTCAAACCAAACTTACAAGAAATTGTCTTTGCGAAAGTAAGAGACATTATTGATTTTGGAGCTTTCCTTGATATGGGTGGAACTGAAGGAATGGTTCATATCTCTCAAAGTATGGATGATTTCGTTTCATTTAGTAAAGATAAAGTCTTACAAGGAAAAAAATCTAACAGGTCACTTAAAGTTGGAGACAAATGTCAAGCTAGAATCATCGCAGTGAGTTACAAAGATCTTAGAAGTCCAAAAATTGGACTTACTATGCGCCAAGAAGGTCTTGGTAAATTAGAATGGTTAACAGCTGATGGACAATCAGCAAGCGTTGAATCAAAAGAATAAAGGTAATAACTTATGGCAAAAAAATTCGCACATAAACAAGATAAGCGCCTCTTAACTGAAGCTGCAATCAAAGAATTAAGTTTACAAAAAGGCGACTTCACTGAAAGTTGGCAAGGTAGAATCTTTGTTAAAGATGCAGAGAATAGTCACATCGCAAAAGAGATGGGTATTAAACGTAAAGGCGAATATGCAATTAAAGTAAGATAATAAGGAGAAAATAAAATGGATCTAACAATTACAACTCAATTTGATAACGCATTGCTTGGTAGAACAGATGTAGCTGGCGACATTTCATATACTGGAGTTACTCCAAGTAATACTGATGTGGCAACAGCTATTGCAAAAAAAATCAAAGCAAAAGAAGAATTAATTGTTGTAAAACAAATTGCAACTAAATTCTCAACTCAATCTGCAACATTTAAAGCAGTATCTTATAAAGATGCAAAATCAAAAGCAAAATTCGAAGTTTCGACAAAACATTTGAAAAAACTTGAAGAAAAAAGAGTTAAAGAAGAAGCTGAAAAAAAAGAGGCTGAGGCTGAAGCTAAGAAAAAAGCAAAAGAAGAAGCAAAGGCAGCTAAAGAAACACCAGCAAGCGATGCTCCTGCTGAAGAAAAATCAGAATAATATCATAAATAAAATTCATAGGTGAACATTATGGCAAAAAAAGGAAGTACCAAACGAACTGGAAAAGATCGTAAAGCAGAACGTGCAAAGCGTGTGAAAAAAACCAGAAAGATTTGGGAAAAGTATAAAATTGAAGGAGACAAATTAGTGAAAAGCAATTCATTTTCTCCAAAAAGCCCTGGTGATTTCTTAGCGAACCACAAAAATAGGAAAACCTGTGGAAAGACAGGATATACTGAGTTCGCAAGTAAAGAAGAAGCAAAAAAATAATTTATTTTTTTTGTTCTCATTTTTCTGACAACCACTATTAAATGACAAAAGATTTAAAAACTATTTTCTGAAAAACTATATTAATGCCAATTCTTAGCAAAGAAGACCTCATTAAAGCAATAAATCAAAGGCGATTAAATGTTTCTGACCATCTTCCATTGAGTGCTTTTTCTTTAGATGTAAGACTTGGTAGATTATTCAGACACAATGCTGCTTACGAAGAAAGATTAAGAAAAGAAAAACACATATTGAGAGATTGGAAATTAACCAGAAGAGAATTTTTAGATACTTACACTGACGAAATTGAAATTCCAAAAACAGGTGTGATTTTACCCCCGCATTCTTTTTGGCTGTGGACACCAAAAGAAGAGATATACTTAGGTGAAGGTCTTCATGCTGAAATCTGCTCTCGGAGCAGTTATGCAAGAATTGGATGTATGAGTAAACAGATTCTTTCTCCGGGAATAAACCATCCCGCAGATGAAGAATTTTCTAGCACGTTTAAAGGCCATCCCTCCTGTGCTCTTCATGTCGAAGGAACCACTGTCCAACTATCAACAGAAGACGCCCTTGCTCAACTCGTTGTTTCTGAAGGGATAGATTATGTTCAACCAGAGGAATACCAAAGAATGTTTCAAAGAGGAGATTTAGTTATTAAAAAAAATGGGAAACCATTAGATCAAGTAAGAGTAATAACCAATCCAAGTTATGGAATTGAACTTACTATGTCTAAAGATATTTGGGTTTATAGGCCAAATGGAAAAACTCTTAGAAGGGGAAGTAAAATTGAAGATCATTTTGAAAGAATGACATTGCCAGAACAAGAAGAAGATGCAATTTCTCTCCCAAAAGGCACATTTTTTATTTCAGCTAGTGAAGAAGAAGTAGCAATCCCAGACACCCATGTTGGTTATGTTTTAGAGAGAGGATTCTTATTACATACTAATTTTTCAACTCACCCTAATGCGCCATATATTGGACCAAAAAGCATTTTCGAAGGAAAGATAACTTTCGAAAATTATGTTCATCATGGTGGAACAAGATTGCATCAAGGAATATTACAATCAACTCTAGAACTAAGACCATTAAAGACACCACTTGATTCTGATGCTCAAGAATCAAGATACAAAGGGCAAGCTGCTGCCACACTTAGTCGTATCTGAATGAGCAAAATTTAATAAAATGCAAGTTCTAATCTCTTTTTCATGACAAACATCAAACTCCAACAAATTCAAGAAGAATATTCGGCCTGCAAACAATGTGAAGATCTTTGCAACTCTAGAAGCCAAGTTGTTTTTGGATCTGGAGATCCTAAAGCAAAAATTCTTTTTTTAGGAGAAGCACCTGGCGCTACAGAAGATAAAGAAGGTATCCCTTTTTGTGGTGCATCTGGAAAAGTGTTGCAAGAACTTCTGATGAGTATTGGATACAATCGAGACCAAGTATTCATCACAAACACAATTATTTGTAGGCCAGAAAAAAATAGAAATCCAAAACCACAAGAAATCAAAAATTGTAACAATCGGCTCAACAAAACGATAAAAGCAATTGATCCAAAAGTAATTGTCACAGTTGGTAATTTTGCAACAAAAACAATTTTAGGCCAAGCAGGTATTACAAAAATTCGAGGGCAATTATTTGAGCAAGACTTATCTGGTAAAATCTACTGTGTTGTTCCAGTAGTCCACCCTGCAAACTTACTATATAATGGAAGAAATCCAAAAATATTAGAGCAGATGAAACTTGATTTTCAAACTATTCTTAAAGCAACAAAAATACAAGAAAAGAAGAAACCACAAGCTAGTTTAGCAGATTTCTAGTATATTTCAGTAAGCTTTATAAACAACCCCTGGTCCAAACCAAGTATTATGGGACGAATTAAAACAATGTTCATTAAGCGGCAAACAAAGCAGCTATTAAAGCAGCATGGAACACATTTTACAACCAACTTTGATGATAACAAAAAGATGGTAAACAAATATGCTGTAACTCAGTGTAAAAAACTAAGAAATGTTATCGCAGGGTATATGACTCGTCTTAAAAAAGTAGAAGAAAAACAAGCAGTCTAAATTTCTTTTTAATTACTTATTTCTAATTTATCAACAATCTATTTTGCATTATTTTTTGTTTTGGTTAACTATTCTTTTCAAAAACTCCATTATCTCTTCTTCAGTTTTAAGAGAACTAACTTTTGCCCGAAGCTTTTTACCACCTTCGTAGCCCTTTGTAAACTGAATCAATCCTGTTTTGACTAAATGAGGATTATACACTTTGTACTTATGCAATAATTCAACATAACGAGAAAGCAACCTCATCTTTTCAGTGAGGGGCAAATCAGAAAGTATTTCTCCAGTTTGAAAATAATGCACTGCTTTTTTGAAAAAATACGGGTCGCGCATTGCTGCTCTACCGACCATAACATAATCACAACCGGTCTCTTTCATTCGAGTAAGTGCTTCTTCAGGACTATTAATGTCACCATTTCCAATAACTGGAATAGAAACTGTTTCTTTTACTTTTTTAACCCACGACCAATCGGCAGTGCCACTATATCCTTGTTTTGTTGTACGTCCATGAATTGCTATTGCAACACAACCAGTTTCCTCAGCAATTTTGGCAACTTCCATAACTACTATTCTTTCTTTTGAAATACCAAGGCGAACTTTCACAGATATTGGAACGGAAAGAGTATTCAATCTAACAAGAATATTTCGTAATTTATCTAAATCCGAAAGAAGAGCTGATCCGCCACCACAAGCTAAGATCTTCGGGGCTGGACACCCTACATTCAAATCAATCACATCTGTTTTTCCAACCAAGGATTTTGCTGCTTGCCAAATTTTTTCTGGATCCTCTCCAAAGATTTGAGTTACAACCGGCCGCTCTTCAGGAACAACATCAAAAATGGGATTTTGGCCTTCTAGCTGTTCTTGATAACGAATAATAGCGTCAGCACTAATAAATTCAGTATAACAAATTCCTGCTCCCATCTCACGACATAACTTGCGAAATGCTATATTTGTAACACCTGCCATAGGAGCAAGGATAAATGGCGAGGACAATTGAGGAAATTCTTTCTTCATAGATCCTACAATCTGACCAAATCTTTATAAATACCCTCCTTTCAATAAGAAGATAGATGCCTGCAAAGAAAAAAGCAACGGAAAAAACCGCAAAAGCTGCTCCAAAAAAGAAAAAAGCAGCAAAGAAAAAAGTGGTTAAGAAACAGAGTGCTGCAAAAGGAACAAAAAAAGCAAAGAAACCTTCAACAAAAAAAGCATCAACAAAAAAAGGAACAGTTGCATCAAGTTCAGTTAGTTCTATCCAACCAGAGATTAATATTGCACTTGTAGGACATGTTGATCATGGAAAAACAACTCTCACAGAAAGGTTAAGTGGAAAATGGACTGACACACATTCAGAAGAGCTCAAAAAAGGAATAACCATTAGACTTGGTTATGCTGACTTTACAATTTATTATGATGAAGAAAATGATTTTTTCACAACAAAACCAAAAAGCATCAAATCCAATAAAGATACAACTCCTATGCGAAAAATATCACTTGTTGATTCGCCAGGACACGAATCATTAATGGCTACAATGCTAAGTGGAGCAGCTATTGTTGATGGTGCAATTTTAATGGTGGCTGCAAATGAAAGATGTCCACAGCCACAAACACGTGAACATTTGATGGCTCTGCAAATTTCTGGAATAAAAAATATCATTGTTATACAAAACAAAATTGATTTAGTAACAGCAGAAAAAGCAAAACGAAACTATGAGCAGATTAAAGAATTTCTTAAAAGTACAGGTTATAAAGATGTACCAATTGTTCCAATTTCAGCTAGAGCAAATGTAAACATTGATGAATTACTTCGCACAATTCAAGAGAATATTCCAACACCAAAACGCGAAGAGAAGGATCAAGCATTAATGCTTGTTGCAAGATCATTTGATGTTAATAAACCAGGATCAAAAATTGAAAAGATTACTGGTGGAGTTTTAGGTGGAACCGTTAGAAGTGGTTCTTTTTCTGTTGGAGATGAAATTGAAATTGTTCCAGGATATATGGTACAAGAAAAAAACCAACGTATTTGGAAACCAATTACAACAACAATTACCCAAATTTTTACTGGTAACAAACCTGTTGATACTGTACATGCGGGAGGTTCAATGGCTCTTGCAACAAAACTTGATCCAAGTGTTGTAAAAAGTGATTCTCTATCAGGATCATTAGTTGGAAAACCAGGTACATTGCCAAAAGTACATTATCAAATTAAAATTGAAACTCATTTATTAGAGCGAGTCCTTGGAACAAAAACAGAATTAGAAGTAAAACCTCTTGCGAAAAAAGAAATGCTTTTACTCAATGTCTACTCAACAACAACAGTAGGTGTTGTGATAGATCCTTCAAAAAAGAATACCATTCTTGCTTTGCGCTTACCTGTTGCTGCCAACCCAGGAGATAGAATTACTATTTCAAGGAAAGTAGGTGACAGATTCCGTTTAATTGGATATGGAACAATAAAATAATTCATTAGATCTCTATAGACATAGTAAGTAAAATACTTCTAAATTTCATACAACAAGTACAATTAAAACAGAAATAATCCCTATTGCACTTCCAATAAGAACTTGAAGTGGAGTATGTCCAAGTGCGAAATTTGGAGCATCTTTCATTTTATGTTTCTGAAGTAATTTTTTAATATATTTTCCTTCTAAACCAACTGTATACCTAACCCCTGTTGCATCTCGAATTACAATAAAAGCGAGAATCACTGAAATTAAAAAGCTAGTTGTGAAACCTTCAAAAAGATAAATTGATGTAAAAAGAGCAACAACAATGGCGCTATGGGTGCTTGGCATTCCACCAGTTTCAAATAGATATTGAATATGAACTTCTTTTCGTTGAATAATATTGTACAATATCTTAAAACCTTGTGAGAAAACAAATGCTATTAGAACAGACAATAATATTTGGTTCATAATAGATTAAATTAAAGAATATTTATTTATAAATATTTTGATCACTTTATTTTTTGAAACTATTAACTAATTATTACAAAATAACAAAAATAAAAATAGAATATTTTACTAGATTACTGCTCAGTCACTTGAACTTGAGGAACTGCGCCAGCACCTTTTTTTTGCCGATAAATTCTAGCAAAATATGGTGTTGCAACAATATAATCTTCACCAAAACCAGCTATATCTCCATCAATAGCATCACATGTTTTACGTAGCTTATTGATAGCTCGTTTGAGCTCTACGAGATCTTTTTCCTTTAAAGGTTTAATGTTCACAAGAGCAATGGTTTTCCCAGAACGAAGAGCATCTAAGACTCCTTTGATATCTTCAAAATCTTCCATTACATACGGTCGTACAACAACTTTACTATCAGTCTCTTGTGTACGCGGTGTTCCAAGCTCTACATAATCACTTGGCTGCTCAGTCTCTTCAATTTCTTGGTCAACTGGACCAACAAACTTATCCTTTAATTGTAGAAAAAAATCCCTCATTTTCGTATGTTCCTCTTCCCTCGATTCTACCATAAATCGTTACATATTTTATTTAATACCGATTTATAAACCTTTGTATTGTGCAAAAACCATGTTGGGCCCTGCCCTTTTTTCTCTTATTTCTCCACTGGAATACTTGCATCCAATCGAAACATATTTGAGTATGCTTTTTGTACTTTACCTCGCTTATCAACAAATTGAACAAATGCTCTTGGCAAACGGAATGGACCTAAAATGTTTAACTTAGCTTTGATTTTATAGCTAATAATTCTCTGTTCTAATCCATCAAGTTCGCTGAGCTGCCACTCAATCTTATTTCCTTGTGATCCTGATTTAACTTTATGTGGTCTCAATGTACCAAGTTCAATTGACTTTTCAATATTTGCAATTCCTGGAACAAAATCAGTTATTGTAACATCCTTCACTGGATACTTTCTTTTGTTCTTTACTTCCAAAAGGACTTTAATCTCACTAAGCCCATCACTATTCCCAACAACTGTCAAAGCTTTTTTCCTAACAGAAACAGGCAATCTAACAATATAGTAAAAGATGACGATTAATAAAAAGGCAATTAGTAAATAAAATACAATACGATAACTGTAAGAGGCGATAATTTCTACTTCTTCGCCAGGTTCGAGTTGTAAATCCCACATTAAATATGTTTGGCCTTCTTCTCGAATGATACTAGCGTCGCTTGAAACAAAAAGTGATTCAAAAGTTCCAACGGCATAACGAAATTCTTGAGTATTCTCAACATTACCATCATTTGATACTAAAAAAGTTTGAACTTTTTTCAAAAATGATTTCTCTTCTGAAACAGTCCATGCAAAATCACTTAGGACAGCAGGGATTTCTATATCCTGCTCAACAACTTTAACTGTCTCATCATCAAGTTCAAACACAAAAAAGAGTGTATATTCCTTTGCTTGACTAAATTGGTTTGGTGTAACTGTAAACTCTTGAGTTTTAGTTTCAAGTGGTTCAAGACCAACAGGAATATCAAGTGTAAATTCTTCAAGATCACTTTCAACATGAAGTACAAGATCAGACAAATTCCTGGAATTACCATTTTCCATAGTAAGAATAATTGTTTGAACTTCCCTTGGATCAATTTCTGTATCCATTTCAATATCAACTGAAATACTTGGCAAATATTGTGATTCAGCATCTGAATAACCTAAATAAACTTTAAGAGACACTGATTGAGAATCCTCTTGGTCACCATCAATTTCTAATGTTAAATAATAAATTCCAGCATCTAAATCATCATCTGTTGGTTGTGCAGAAATTGTTGTTTGATAGGTTTCTCCAGGAGAAAGATCTTCAATAACATTATCACTTAGTGGACTAGGATCAACATTCCATCCTTGAGAACTACTAAATGAATACAAGGTGTATGTTTGAGCAACATCTGCATGATTAGTTATGTATAAAGTGAATTCAGCTGCCTCATCTGGAGAAATTTCATTCTCTAAAGTTACCAAAGAAACTTCTGAATTCGCAGCAAGAGCAAATGAGCTAAGTGTTATCAAAAATATCATACAAAGAACAATATAACCAATTTTTTTAGCTGACTCTACCCTCATAAAGCTTCCACCTCTCATGAAAATTAAGAGACCAGGAGTATTTAAAGGCTTCGCTTGAGAAGAAGAGAGATTAGAAACAATAATAATACTACAACTTCTTAACTACATAAGGCCCTTCACGTGCAAATCCAAGCTTTCGATAGTATTCTCGTGCTCCAACTCCACTAATAACAAGCAACTTTTTCTTTCCTGCTTCACGTGAGATTTTCTCCGCACTTGCCATTAACTTCTTTCCAAATCCGCGGTGTTGAACAGCTTGAATATTTGATTCTTTAGATTCTAATGGAACAGTTATACCATATACATGCAATTCCCTAATAATTGCAGACTCTGGAACAATCTCAGAACGAAGAAATTCTTTTGGAAATCTAAGACGACAAAAACCAAGAATTATGTCATTTTTTGTGTCTTCAAATGAGATAAAATACTCCTCTCCACCAGAAGCTTCAAACTTATTAACTAATAATTCTACAGAATCAAAATCAATTATTCTATTCTTTGGTTCGCGGCACCTGATACATCTACAATCTGGTCTGAACTTTTGATGTAAATGTTGACGGAAATTAGTTCGATCAACTCCACCTTCCCAATATTTTGTTGGAACATCTCTTTGAATCCTTTGCACTCGACAATATGGTGGGATTATTTTTTTCACTGGAACAAGTCGTTGAGCAGCTTCCTCGGTCCCAATTGGTTCAAACTCTCCTTTTTTCCATTTGTAAAATAATGCTGTCCCGGGCCCAACCATACAAGGATAAAATTTAATCATGTCAGGACGATAACCTGGATCTGAAAAAAGTTGTTTCATACCTTCAATATCACGAGCGCGATCAGTAAGAGGAAGACCAGGCATATAATGGAAATTAATTTTAAATCCGAGATCTCGTAATATTTGAATACTCTTTTTTGAATCAGAAGAGTCATGACCTCGGTGAACTTCTTTTAACACATCGTCATAAACGCTTTGAATACCAAGTTCAACCCGCGTACAACCTTGATCAAGCATGACGTTGCCATGAGATAATAACCCCCAATCTGGTTTAGTTTCAATACAAAGGGCAACACCCCTTACTTTTTGTGTTTCATTATGAACTTGTTCTTCTTCAATACTTGTTTTCAAAAAACGTTTAGATTTTAATTTCAATAATTTTTCATGAATATTTGTTTCACGAATTTTATCATGTAATTCGCCTGGAAGTTCAAAGAATTTCTTGAAGGCTACAAATTGTAGGTTACCACTAGCATCAAAGAAGAGATCTGAAAAATCATTAAGTGCTAGGTAAACTCCTAAGATAAATTCATCTTGATATTCTTTTGATTCTGCAGGAAAAGTTCCACCCATTACTATAACTTCAATTTTGTCAACTGGTTGATTTAACAAGACATATTGTTGTAAACGATTAAACACTTGCAAATAAGAATCATATTTATTACGGACACCACGCATAGTTGCTGGTTCGTGCCCAGTATATGATTGAGGCACATCACCCCATGGGCTATTCACACCACCAACACAAAAAGTACATTTCCCATGTGGACATTTTGATGGTTTAGTCATAATTGCAACTGGAGAAACTCCAGATAGGCTTCGTGTTGGTTTAGTTGAAAAGATAGTATTATGTTTTTGAATCTCCTCTTCTGGAAGTGACAAAAGAAGTCGAATATCTGTTGGAATTTTCTTAAGTTTGTATTTTTTTGCGATTTCGCGCTTCAAAATTCCTAGCTCACGCTTATTAGATATCTTTTGTTTCTTGATTTCTTCAAGAATTTCTTGAATAACAATCTCTGGTATCATGTTTCTTCCTATCTATCTTCTTTTAAATAATCAAATATCTAGCTTAATTCTAAATCTGCCCCAAAAATCTGCCCCCATAGCAGGCCTTTTTGCCACCACAAACTTTATAAATGTTTCACAAAAAGAATAGGCCATGGTTACAAGAATTGGAACAAAGCGTAGGAAAACTAGGCATAAGCTCAAAAGAGCTCAAAATGATAAAGGAAAACTCTCTTTAAGTAGATATTTCCAAACATTTGAAGCTGGAGAACAAGTTGGGCTTAAAATCAATTCATCTGTAGCAAAAGGACAATTTTTCCCAAGATTTCATGGGCGCTGCGGAACTATTAAAGGTAAGCGTGGTAGATGTTATGAAGTTCAAATTCGTGACGGTAGCAAAGAGAAAAGTCTTTATGTACACGCAATTCATTTAATCAAACTTCACTAAAAAAAATTTAACGAAAAATGGTCAACCCAGAAATTATTCAAGAAGAGCCACTTTGCCTAATTGATGTAAAAGGAGCTATGAAAAACATTGAAAAACGTGATACAGAACTAGGTTTACTTTCACAAAAAACCAAGGAGTATATTGATGCTTTTGTTGAGCGCAGTGCAAAAGATGCAAAAACATTACGTAAAGGTTTAGCTAGCTTAGGGATTACCAGGTTAAAAGAAGAACACATTTGTAAGATAATTGATTTTCTACCACAAACAGGGGATGATCTTCGTTATGTCTTACAAGGGTATAACATTACTCTACCAAAAAAAGACCAAGACGCGATTACAGCTGAGGTCAAAAAGGTTGCATAAACTTTGCACATGCCACCTTGTGACTTCTATTCTACGCAAAGTTTATTATAATTGAGACACTTTTCTTATGAATTGAAGTTCAAGATATTAACAACTAAGGTATCAAACAATGGAACAACAAAGAGCAACAAACGTAATAAAGAAAACTGAAGAACAAGCAGTTATTCTAGATTATCTTAAGCATGGCTATGCTATGGAAGGAAATAGCCATAGGCCTAAAAGTCCAATTGCACAAGCTATTGGGAAAACTCATTTGACTTTGTTAGAGTTAGTTCCAAAACATGAAGTGTTCTTGCAACCAAATGAAGAAGTCTACATTGGTGAAGGAAAACGAGAGAAGATACATCACATTAAAGGAAGAATACCATTTGAAAGGCTCACAAGCACAGCTCAAGCAGAATTAAAACATGTTGTTGATAAAATAGTAAAAGATGATGAAAGTCGTTTTGTGGAATTTTTCAATAAAGCTCAACCTCTTTCAATGAGAATGCATCAATTAGAACTCTTACCTGGACTTGGGAAAAAACACATGTGGGAAGTAATAGATGCAAGAAAAGAAAAACCGTTTGAAAGCTTTGCAGACCTTCGAGAACGTGTTAAATTGTTGCCTGACCCTAAAGGTATTATTGTAAAAAGAATCTTAAGTGAAGCAAAAGGCAAAGAGAAGTATAATCTGTTTGTTCGTTGATTGTTTATTCTTATATTTTTACTCTTTATTTTTTAATAAATTAATTTTCTTATTCTCCTTGCCAACGATGAGCAACAGTTAAATGTGGAAGAGCATCAAGATTTTGAACTAGTTCAATATAGTTTTCTTCCGTATAAAATGTCAGGATCCCATCAATTTCTGCCCCATTCCCAAAACGATCATTTACATGTCTAATTTCACCGTTTTGATAAAGACTCATTCCGGAAGGTAAACTAACTTGCATATCTGCTCGAACAACTCTCTCTGCGAGCATACCTCTAAAATAAGCTAAATGCGGATCACCTCTTCGGTTGGTAATAACTTCAAAAAGACCATCTCCATCATTTCTATCAAAAAGTTGCTTCATCTCGCGTCGAAGTTCACTTCGTTTACTTAGATTTGAAGCTCTAACACACCACAACAAATATCCTACATCTCTTTGATCAAAAGTATCCATAAACCTAGATGAAATATTATCATAACGTAAAGCAGAATCAAGTGAACAGTCATCATCATCTTCAGAACATAAATATTCTTCAGGAAAAGAAAGAGATAATTCATAATCTTGTTCAAAATGTGCAGCCATTCGATAAATTTTTGGCATCCAATCAATTCCTAAACGGGGCGCATATTCTTGTTCCCAATATTCACGAAAAAGTTTACGTTTACTTCGGAGTTGACCCCTCTTTCCCCCAGATCGACAACCAACTTCAACAAAACCTAAACTTAATTTATGTTGGCCTACTTGAAGAGGTATTCCCCTAACAGGAGATTGTTGAAATTCAAAAAAAAGAGGTGCTTCAATAGGTTCTTCTGACATTACCTCAAAAAATAAATATGTTATTTATAAGTATTATCAATATCTAAAAACTAAGAAAATAACAAACAACCTCTCACCACTCACGTCGCCACTGTGGATCATGTTTCTTCTCTTTAATTAAATCTTTCATGCCTGCTTTTTTCGCATAAACCATTAGTTTCTTTGAAATATGTTGCACACGAATAGAGGAAATACTTGTGTCGTCTTGAAATGATTCGTAATCACGAAGCAAATTATTTAATAATTCTGCTTGCGCTTGAATGTTAACATGCAAAATTCCACCACGAGCCATTGTTCTCTCTTTTTCGAGTTCTTCAAGTTTTTTCATTTGCGAAGTAAGTTTTTCTGTATCCAAATGTACCTCTTCAAGAAAATCTATAATTGCACTAATATCTTTCAAAGAATCTTTCTCTTTAACTTTGTGTATTGCTTTATGTTTTTTTTTACGCTTAAAACGTTTCTTCACAACACCCCAAAATGATGGTTTCATATGTTAAATAACCTTTCGCGCGCTTATATATTTTGCTGTTAATAGAAGAAAAATCATATGCCAATCAGAACTCATTTCTTTAAAGAAAGATTTTGATATTCAAACCAAGATCCAACTAAACCTGTGCAAACTAAAAATAGTACAACACTAACCCAAAACAAAGGGTGAGAATAATAAACAAGAATATCTGTTGGTAAACCACTGGTGAAAATCCAAGGCAAAATAAACAAGAAATCAACAACAATACTAATTATGACAAAGATGGCTCCAAGATGTAACCCTTCTTTCCAACCATAATGTTTAATTGCTTTAGCTGCAAAATACCAGTATGCAAACACAAGTGCAACAATAATTTGCACAAAAATACTAATGATCCACATAGTAGTTGACATAATTTCAGCGCTTGAAAGATCAACTCCAAAAATTACTGCGATAACAACCCCAAGAAGCAATGATACAAGGTACGCAAGCACTCCAAGGCCAATTGCACGTTTGTAGTCCATTTCATAAAAAGAAAAGGTAATAGCATTGATAAATATTCCGTAAATATAAACACAACATAAGTCAGTGGCGCGCTAGTCTCTTGCCGGAATGAGAAAAAAGAACAACTAATTTTCAGGAGCATTTTTGTTTACTCCAGTAAATAAAAATCTTAGCGAACTGAAATGAAATAGCCCGGCCTGACTTTGCGCCATACTGACTTAATTTAATTACAAAACAACAACCATTAAAAACCTCAACAACTGAGTGAGTTGATATGCCAAAACAACTCAAAATCATTTCTTGGAATGTAAATGGAATACGTGCAGTGATGCGAAAGAACTTTGAAGAATTCATTAAAAAACATAACCCAGATATATTATGTATCCAAGAAACAAAAGCAAATTATGATCAAGTAAATTTTCCATTAAGTATGTTAAACTATAACACTTACTGGCACAGCGCAAAAAGAAGAGGGTATAGTGGAACATTAGTTCTAACAAAAGAAAAACCACTAAAAGTTGTACGTGGACTTTCAAACCAAAAATTCAAAGATGAAGGTAGGATGGTTGAACTTCATTTCAAAGAGTTTATAATTCTTAATGTATATTTTCCTAATGGAAAGAAAAACAAAGAACGTTTAGATTACAAAATGGATTATTATAACACTCATTTAAAACATGTTGAACATTTACGCAAAACAGCAAATAAAAAGATAATTATTTGTGGAGATTATAACACTGCACATAAAGAAATTGATTTAGCTCGGCCAAAAGCAAATGAAAAGATTTCTGGATTCTTACCAGAAGAAAGAGCTTGGATCGACAAGTATATTGAAGCAGGCTACATTGACACATTCAGAACTAAGCACCCTCACAAAAAAGAAGAGTATACTTGGTGGTCAATGCGCACAAGAGCTAGAGATAGAAATGTTGGCTGGCGAATTGATTATTTCTTCATCACAAGTGAACTTCAAAAACAACTAAAGAAAGCATTTATTCTACAAGATGTGAAAGGAAGTGACCATTGTCCACTTGGAATCCATTTAGAAATATAATTAAAACAAAGCTCACACTAGATTCAACAGTTTCTAGTTTCTTTAGAATCAAAAGTAACAACATAATAACTAAACTAAAAAATAGCTAACGCTACTTCTAAACAAACAATAAAGAAATTCTTCTAAATTAATAGAAGAAAAAAAAGAGCTACTTATATGGAATAAATAATTAAATAGACGTTAGTGAGCGCATGCTGAAACTCTCGCCGAAACTTGAGTCTTACACATCGCTTCTATCAAACGGCTGTTGTTGCCATGTCTCATACTATCTCTTATTCGGGCTATGCTTCGTGCTTAGATGCTTTCAGCACTTATCACTTGGCGCGTAGCTGCCCGGCGTGCCTTATCAGACAACCGGTACACCAGTGGCGCCGAGGCTCTGTTCCTCTCGTACTAAGAGCTCCTTACCCTCAGATAGTTAACAATTCTAGTAGATATCAAACAAACTGCCTCACAGCGTTCTGAACCCAGCTCACGATCCCTTTTAATGGGTGAACACCCCCACCCTTGGCAGCTTCTGCACCGCCAGGATAGGAAGAGCCGACATCGAAGTAGCAAACCGCGCCGTCGATATGAACTCTCGGGCGCGACAACTCAGTTATCCCCGGAGTAACTTTTCAGTCATCTCAAAGTCTCACTAGTAAACTATTGAGGTTCGCTAGGCCACACTTTCGTGTTTGGATAGCTTTATGTTCGCATTCCAATCAGGCTAGCTTTTGCCCTTGCACTCTGCTCCAGATTTCTGAACTGGATGAGCTAACCTTTGGGCGCAATTGATATCTTTTCAACTGCGTGCCACCCCAGCCAAACTGTCCACCAATTGATGTCCCACATTTCGTGGTTAGTGTTCAAAGTTATGAAGTGTGGTGTTACATTGGCACCTCAGATACTAACTGACGTCATTATCCTCAAACAGCTCCCACATACGCTATACAACACAGCTCTAAACACAACAACAGGCTACAGTAAAGTTTCACGGGGTCTTCGCTTCCCACTAGAATTCTCTGGCCTTTGCACCAGAATGGAGTTTTCGGAAGGTTCCAGTTAGGGACAGTGGTGATCTCGTTACACCATTCATGCAGGTCGGCATTCAACCGACAAGGCATTTCGCTACCTTAAGAGAGTTATAGTTACTCCCGCCGTTTACAAGCTCTTCACCCCGTTGAAACGAGGCTTAAAGTACTCGCACTGGGCAGGTGTCACATCCTATACACAGCCTTTCGACCTAGCAGGATGTTAAGTTTTTGGTAAACAGTCGGACCACCCTAGTCACTGCGCCCTGAAATCGCATCCCTACGGATACAAATCCAGGGATCCCTTCAACCGAAGCTACGGGACTAATTTGCCGAATTCCCTTAACTGGATTACCCTTGCACGTCTTAGGCTACTAACCTAGGGGCACCTGTGCTGGTTCTGGGTACGATTACTATTGATCTATTGTTGCTCTCTTTTCACGGGCTCCAGAAATCAGCGGAATGAACCATAGGCCCACTATTCTTTGATTTGCTCCAGTTCTCATCGTTACGATACTCCCTGGACCTATTCAAATTAAACGAGAAGACAATCTCGCTCCACTTATCCCAAAGCGTCAAAAGCAACACTTGTGTTACCACATATACAATAGAAGTACAGGAATATTAACCTGTTTCCCTTTCCGGTATATCTGTTACGAAAACCGTTAGGATCGACTAACCCTTGGTTGATATTCATTGCCAAGGAACCCTTGCCCTTACGACGACAGAGATTCTCACTCTGCTCCGTTCCTACTATCACCAGGATTTTCATTACCATCCGGTCCACACAATCTCACGATCATGCTTCTATCCAAACGGTACGCCTATCTACACCTTATTTCTAAGTCTACAGTATCGGCAGTCAACTTAGACCCGTCAATTTTCGGGGCTTACGACCTCAACAAGTAAGCTGTTACGCACTTTTTAAAGGGTGGCTGCTTCTAAGCCAACCTCCTTGCTGTCTCAGGTCATAAACACCCTTTACCCTTTATCACTTAGTTGACATTTAGGGGCCTTAACTGTAGTCTGGGTTGTTCCCCTCTCGGAAATCAAGTTTACCCCAAGATCCCCTGTTTCCCACGGTCTGCAATGCATAGGCATTTGGAGTTGGACAACAGGCCGACAGATTTCTCCGCCAAAACCCACAATCCGTAGCTCTACAACCCATGCGATCTCGCGTGAGACTTGACTAAGGTCAATTTCGATAGGAACCTGCTATCGCCGAGCTCGATTGGCTTTTCACCCCTATTCCCAGGTCAGA
>CAYTOG010000012.1:0-27174 GCA_964439765.1 uncultured Methanosarcinales archaeon | reverse complement strand
CTCTACTTTCGCAAATAGTGCACCATTTTCTTCAAAGATTTTGTGTTTTGCATTCTTTTCTTTGAAATTGTTAGCTGCCTCTTTCATCTTTACTGGTGGCCCCTTCTTGATACTCTCTTTTGGAAGGCGTTTTTTGGCTGTTGTGACATAAAGTTTCATTATGCTTCCTGGATCCCACTCCCAATCACATTCTCTTACACCAAACCCACTTAGTTTTGTTTTTAGGTGTTCAAATACTTTGAGAAGTTTACATCCAACAACATCCCTCTTACCACTTGGCGCTTGTATTTCTAGATAGAGGAGATTGCGCTTTTTGTTTTTTGCAATTTTTTTTGCTGCCTCTAATGAAATCTCTTGATTCTCGAAAAAAGAAGTGTTTGGGCTTTTGAGATACTTCTTTGCTGCAGTTTTGAATAGTTTCCACTTCTCTTTGTTCATTGCAGCAGCAGTATTACGATACTTGTCAACAGGATCCACTACAATAATTGGAGAATTCAACTTTGCTATGTCAATTTCCATGAAAATGTCTTTTCCTTGGTGGTATTCTTCTACGTCGACAACTTGTTTCTCTTTCCATCTTTCTGCTGCTTCTAGTAGTTTTTGAAATGAACCATAGTATATTGTTAGTATTTCTAAGACATAGCCGGAAAATCCAGAGATGTAACTCTCAGCACCATATGCCCCTTGTGCTTTTGTAAATTGTTTTGTTAATCTAATTTGATTCTTTATTTTACTTGGGTGTTTGTTGACCCACACAGTGTGAAGTGGAGAGATGTCTGTAATGTTTACAGCAGCCATACTCTTTAAAATCTCAAGAATTGGGACTATTTCGAATGTGAACTTACCTTTTTGTATTTGAAAATAATCCCTTGAACCATGAACCCTTTCTATTTTTTGTTTGGGAAAAGCTTTTTTGATCGCAGCAGCTAATAAATCAGAGAGTTTGCTTGATTTTTCTTTGTATTTTTCGTAATCAAATTGAACAAATACATCAATATCTGTTTTTGCTTTGAAAAATGTGTCTTTAGCGACGCTACCACCAAGAATCACAGTTGCACCTTTGACTTCTTTCTGCAAAGTCTTTATGAATCTAGCAGCTACTTTTTTAACTTCTATTGATTCCTCTTTGTTAGGTGCTATTTTCTTTAGAACCTTGGCTTCAATTTGCTTTTGAGACATAAACACATGACAGTTTTATGGCTTTATAATTGTTTTTGAGGAAGTAGGGGTGACACAGGTTTTTATACAAGTTCTTATTTCAGAATTCCTATGCCAATACTAGATGTGAAAGTTACATGTTATAGCTGTCAAGAAAGTGTTTCTAAACGTAACACACGACTATTCAACATGTTTGGAAGAGGAAACGTCTTTGAATGTTTTACATGCTTTCGTGGCAATAAAGGGGGGATCCCACATACCTTAAGCGAGTCGAAGAAAAAGGCAAAACAAGATCTTTTCTGTAATCAATGTCGATACAAATTTAGTAGTAAACGAGCAGTTTGCCCTTATTGTGGAAATTCTGATAATTTAGTGGAATCTAATGTCACAACAGTTGATTTGCTTGGGTAGAGTTTAAGTCAAGTTGAAGTTATCGATTATTATTAATAAGTACATTGTGTTGATTCTTCTATGATTCGAAATATTGTTTTAGTTCTTAGTTTGTTCTTGCTTGTTAGTTGTTCTTCTGAAGTAACTGTTGGCCATTGTGGTGAATGGGAAGAAGCGATGATTGCTGGTGGCACAGATTATGTTGAAGGAGAATTAATTGTTTCTTTTATTGAAGGCGTTAGCGTCGAATCTGCCCAAGTTATTTTAGAATGGTATTCTGACCTAACCATAGATCATTCTTTTGGGACAAGAGCAACGTTTGTTGTCAATGTTACTTCAGGAACAGAGATTGAATGGATCTGTTCTTTGAAAGGGCATTCCCTTATTGATGATGTTGAACTCAGTTTTGTTGAAGAAAATTCAGAATAATTTCTTTTTGTTACTAATAAGTAGTTAATTTAACGAAAGGTTTATATAGTAGGCTATCTTTTTGAGAAGTATTAAGTTACAGAGGGGCTAATACCATGAAACACGATATGAAATTACAGAAATCTTTTACACACGTTAAGCAAGATATGGCTCACATGTATTCTTACATTCAAGCTATGCACTCCCGCGTTGGAGAATTAGAGGAAGCTAATATGCGTCTTATTTCAGCCATGACTGTTATGGGCGAAATTGTAGCATCACAGCAACGAAGACAATTATGTTCTCATAAAGCAAAGCCAAAAGCTATTGTTTCAAAGCCACGATTAGTTGCTAGCAAAACAGGTAGCAAGGTTCATAAAGAATCATGTGCATTCGCTGCTAATATTAAAGCTATTAAAAAGATAGAATTTGCAAGTAAAGCATCTGCAAATAAATCTGGCTACAAAGCTTGTAAGTGTATGAAATAGGTAGAGATTAAAATGATACTACAATGCGTTGTTGTTATTGTTGAATATTTTTACTTATGATATTTCTCGCCTTTGATAATGGTGAATGCACGGTAAAGTTGTTCTAGAAAAATAGCTCTTACAAACTCATTAGGGAAAGTCATTTTTGAAAGAGAAATTTTTGCATTTGCTTTTTTGAGAATGTCTTTTGGTATTCCAGTTGGCCCACCAATAATGAAAGTTATATCTTTATTTGCCATGGTTGTTTTTTGTACGAATTCTGCAAAATCTTCTGAGGAATAACTTGTTCCAGATGTATCAAGCGCTACAATGAAACCTTTCAAATCCCTCTCTTTGAATTCAGATACTTCTTTATACCAAAAATTGCAATATTTTGTGAGCCTTGTTTGAAATACCGCCATGGCTTCTTTGACGTAACTTTTCTTCACTTTTCCTATTGCAAGTAATGTTATCATTTTTGTGTCTGTTAGTTTTTTATTTTGAAAATAAGTGGACTCACCGGGATTTGCACCCGGGGCCTCCGCAATATTGGTTCATTTCTGAAAAGCCAATGCAGCACTCTACTCCTGAGCTACGAGCCCATAACATAAGAAAACCGACATTTACTGATTTAAATAAGTTTGGGGCAAATTACTGCCCAATTAAGCCATAGAAAGTTATGAAAAACCACTCTCATGGATTTTCAACGTTTCTGAACTTCCATAGTTCAGAAACCTTTTTAAAGGGAAGCTGGTCCAAAAGAGAACATGGCACGACTTAGAAAGTTCGTTGGATATAGAGGTCTTGAAAGGCCCTACACCAGAACAAGTAAATTCAACAAGAAAAACTACATCCGAGGAGGATTTCCAAACATCAATATTGTCAAATACGAAATGGGAAATGTTCATGGAAAATATGATACACTTATCACACTTCATTCTGATAGAAATCTAAACATCAGACACAATGCACTTGAAGCTGCTCGTCAAACTTCAAACAAGCACCTTGAAAAGGCACTTGGTAGAAAAGGATACTTCCTTAAAATCAGAACATACCCTTTCCATGTTATGCGAGAAAATCCACTAGCTAGTGGGGCTGGAGCAGATAGGATGAGTACAGGAATGAAAAAATCTTTTGGTAAGATTATTGGTGCTGCTGCACGAATTAAAACTGACCAAATTATCATGGAAGTTCGTGTTCCAAAAAGGGATGCTAAAGTTGCTAAACAAGCACTTAAAAGAGCTTCTGCAAAGTTCCCTTGCACTGGAAAAATCAGAACAAATGAATTTGTTGCAAAATAGATTTCTTTTTCTTTGTTTAATTAATTTGAATTTATAGAATTAAGATTTTTTTATTATGTTGTGCACCATGTTATTACTTTCCCCATATGTCCCTGTGCACATCATGCAGTCCAGCTTCAATCCAATCTAATTCGCTTAGAGGGATTGGATGATCAGCCTCTATTCTTCTTGCTATTTTTTGCACTAACTTCAGGGCTTTTTCTTCAACTTCACGTTTATGCATTGCAATAAAATGCGGTCTTTCTCTTTGGAAAAAAGATTTTTTCTTTGCACCCTTCGCAGTTAATTTATATAAATTTTCAAAGTCACTTGCTACACTTTCTTTCCATTTCTCATGCACATTATCTGAGTGTTTATTGTATCTCTTTTTTCCCTTAAGAGTTCCTTCAACAACATCTGCACTTGGATCTAGCTCCGCTAATTTCTGATTTATTTCATCCAATTGATATTGAAATTCTTTTTGGTTTGGTGCACGATATCCTTTACGTTTAATCGATTTCTTAATTTGCTGTAAGTTGTCTTCAAATTGTTCTTGATTTTGAGACCTAATTCCCTCAATTGATGCTTTCAAGTACTCTTCTCTTTGTTCTTTTGTTACACTTAGAGTCTTCGCTTTAGTTCTATGATGAAATGTTGGTGCAACATGACCTCTTATCACTTGCAAATCTTTTTCTACTTTTTCTTGTGCAACTTTACCAAAATTCTTGTTTTCTTTTATTGTTGTCTTTTGCATTTTCTCATCTTTAACTAAACAAGGATCTTTTGATGAAGGAATGTCTTTTATTCTCTTTAGTGCCATATGTTCATGATGTTTTCTTTGAGAATGCCTTACAAACCACCAAACAAACAACAAAAGCAATAGGACAAATAGATGTGCTATAAACAATGTGAGAATTAATTCTATTCTAGGAAGTACCATCATTCACCAAATTACCTTATAATAAAGATATGATTTGTGTACTTAAAGCTTGCGGAGAAATTGTTACGCGAATTTCATACGCAATGGCGGCGTACAGCTGACAAAGCAGCTTAGCCACCTAAAAAGAAAAATCACCTACCTTGCTTTACTTAGAATTTCTTCTCGAATTTTTTCTATTGAAATTATTGGTAAATTTGTTTCTTCAGTGAATTTATTCTTCTGCTCACCAGTTAAAAGATCCTGTTTGCTAAGATATACCACTGTTGGTCGCTTCTTCTTAATCTTAGTGTATAATTTTTTTTGGTCCTCTAAAGGGAATGGTTCGGTCATATCAAAAACATACACCACTAGATTTGCAAGCTCTTCAATTACTAACTCTGCTTGCAATTCAATAATATTCATTTTCTCTTTTCTCGCAAGAGTTCCTGGGACATCCAATATCTGAATCGAATCATCTGCTTTTGGACTCTCCCCATCCAAAAATCCACAATTTATGCTAGTTGTTGTAAATGAATAACTAGCAGTTTTCGCTTTAGTCTTCGCTAAGCTATTGAGCAAAGTAGATTTACCAACATTTGGAAACCCATACAAACAAACAGTAAACCTATCTTTAATATCAGGATATGTTTTCATGATCCTTCTTGATTCATTAAGATATTCTATGTTATTTTTAATTTGTTTAAGTACAGAAGAAACTCGTCCATAAAACTCTTTCAACTGCCTTTGTACAGTTTCATATTCCCTTGCACCAGATATTTTCTTAGAATACATCTTTTGAAAAAATAACACCTTCCCTTCAGCCCAGTTTAATGCACCAAGAGATTTTTTAAGTGCCCCAACATCCAATGTCAAATCTAACAGTTTGAGATAAAATTCAGGCAAATGATCAAGACTAGGATAATCTTTTAGCCCTTTACGTAACCTAGATTGCAAATACCCTGCTGACATGTCTATCTTTACTTGAGCTTTATCTCTAGCTCTATCAACTGGTTTGCCCTTAAATTCTTTATTATTTACTTTTTCTCTTGCTTTACGAAATGCAATATCTAAAAGTTGCTTAGGTGTTTCAAGAGGAGGAATTTTTTCGAAATTCATATTTGAATAGAAAAACCAAGGCTGTTTTATAATGCTTCGCTTAAAAAAAGAAAGCTTAACCACCTTTAAGAAAATCATCCAAACTGTATTGGGTGATCATGTCCTTGCTTTTGCCGTAACTTTAACTCATGTAAGTGTTTATCACGCTCATCTTTAAGATTAATTTTCTTCTTTCTTACACCAGTTACAATACTTGCTATATGCTCTCCACCAAGGAAATGTGGCAGAGTCACATAATCTGCCCCTGCCTTATACAATTTCAAAGCATCTTCAGTACTTGCTGCAGTTGCGATTATTCTTGCTTTCTTATTAACTTGGCGCGTTTTTTTAATCAAAAGTAAATTCTCACGCATCCCTGGAACTGTTGAAATTAATAATTTGATTCCTTTTAGATTCATCTTCTCAATAATCTCACGATCATCTACCTCACCATAGATACAATGAAATCCACGTTTTGCAGTACTTGAAATGATGTCTGGGTTATAATCCACAACCAAAATATTTTTCTTCCTTCCTTTAAGCTTACGCAAAATAGAATATCCAATTCTATTGTGCCCACATAGTACAATTGTTGGTTTGTGATCCTGAGGAAGGAATTCTAATCCCTCAGTGTTGTATTTATCTAAAAAGCCCAGTGGCTTTTCTAAGAAGACAAAAATTTGACTATTATACTTTACAAGATATGATGTAATTGTAATTGAAATTAAAGATACTAAAACAATTAATGAAAAAATTTCTGCTGTTAAATGTCCCAAAATTCTACCTTGCGCAGCAATAATTAACGCGAACTCACCAATTTGAGTCAAGTACATAGCTGAATACAATGCAGGTTTTTTTGTATACCTAAATACTGTACACAAAGTAAGAACAAGAATTGGTTTGAATATAACTATGAACACTGTGAAAACTAACAACTCTAACCAATACGCTTGAATTACTCCTAACGAAAGACCCATCCCTAATGAAACAAAGAATAGTAAACTGAAAAAATCTCTTAAGGACCTTACTCTCGCTATTATTTCTAAATGATACTTTAGATTTCCCAGAGTTAGACCTGCTGCAAACGCACCAATTGCTACTGAAAATCCAAGATAATAAAATGAAAGGGAAAACAGAAAACAAATTGCAAGAGATGACACTAATAATAACTCTTGAGCTCGTGCAGCAAAACTGAACAGTGTTGGAAATATAAATTTGGTTGCAAAATATGCTGCAGCTAAAAGAGCTATGAACTTTAAAATTGCAAGAAGCAGAATACTTGGTGCAAAATTGTTAATTGAAGTTAGAATTGAAAGTGCAAAAATTGCAAAGATGTCTTCTAATAACAGGATTCCAACAACTATTCTCCCATGAAGTGTTGAGAGTTCCCTTCTGTCTGATAGGAACTTCATCACAATCATTGTTGAAGAAAATGCAAGCATCAGTCCAATATACATAGCTTCTAGTGGAATGAAACCAAGAACCATAGAAATCAAAAACGCTGTTGTGAAAAGAATCGCAATTTGGATTGTTCCACCAACACTTGATATAAAAGCTACTTTTTTTAGCTTTTTGAGATCCATTTCTAATCCCACAATGAAAAGTAGAAAAGCAATACCAATTGTTGACATAGCATCAATGACGCTACTATTTGTTACAAGCCCGAAGATTGGTGTTATCAGTACTCCAACTAAAATATACGCTAAGAGTTGTGGTTGCCTTGCCCATCTAAATAACAGTGCTAAGAATCCTGCAATAATGACTATAACCCCTAACTCAATGAATATTTCAGAAGCAAGTGCCATCTTTAATAAAAGAAAGAAAAAGGGTTTAAAAAAGTGTTGGCGAAGTAATACACATTACTTGCCATAAAATTCTTTTAAAAATTCCCTATTTCTCTTCAGCACCATACAACTTCAGTTTTGATAGGAATTTTTCAAACATCCCTTTAGGCACTAAAGCACCAACAGCAATGTATCCTACTTCCTTAGTTGACTTAGATTTATACTCACGAAGCATTTGTTCATCTGAATGTGCTTTTCTCATGATATCAGAAAAATCAAAAAATTGAATCTTCTCTTGATAACACATTTCTGCAAATTCTGCCATCTGTTTTTGAGACCCACCCAAATTTGCCATAGGATACAAAGAATCTGGGTAATGGACCCTACCATCTTTATCTGGAAGCGCTTTTGTATCAAACATTTCAGTTGTTGTAAAACCACCCATGGAAATTCCCAACTGCCCAAGTGCGTTTGCAACAATTCCTTTGTTTAATTTGTCTTCAGCAATAACAACCCATTTTTTTGAACGATATCTTGCTTCTGCTTCTTTTGCTGAAAGTTTTTCTTGAATTGGTTTTACTGTTGGGAAAAATATCACATCACGAATTGAATCAACACCAGTTAAGAGTATTGCCATCCGATCAATTCCAAATCCCATTCCCCCAGCTGGAGGCATACCATACTCAATTGCTGCTACAAAGTCCGTATCTAAAGGATGTGCTTCTTCTGCTCCCGCCCTTAGCTGTGCTGCTTGCTCTTCAAGCAATGTTCTTTGAAGTACAGGATCATTCAATTCTGAATATGCATTACTCAATTCCATACCCATACAGAATGATTCAAATCTTTCTATTAACCTGTTGTCACCGCGCTTTGCCTTGCATAAAGGAGTTGTTTCTTTAGGATGATCAGTAATATGTACTGGTTGAATTAATTTGTCTTCGACAAGTTCTTCGAACAATAACAATACACCAAGCCCCCAACTAAACTTCCCTTTACTTTCATCAAATTCAATATTCTTATCTTTAATTATATGCAAAATTTTTTCCTCATTCATCTTTGAAACATCGATTCCCGCATATTCTTTGATTGCATCAATCATACTTAATCTTCGCCATGGTGCTTTGAATTCTATTTCAACTTCTTCACCGTTGTATGTCCTCTTTACTTTTGTGGACCCATTCATAGCAATACTTGCTTTTTCATAGACTTCCTCTAGATAGACCATCATTTGTTCATAATCCACATATGCCTCATAAATTTCAAGCATTGTAAATTCAGGGTTATGTGTTGTGTCTACATCTTCATTACGAAAATTTTTACAAATAGTAAATACTTTTTCGAATCCACCAACCAATAGGCGCTTTAAGAATAATTCTGGTGATATAGAAAGATACATTTGCATGTTCCACGCATTAATATGTGTCTTGAAAGGTCTTGCATTCGCCCCACCATATTGTGTTTGTAAAGCAGGAGTTTCAACATCCATAAATCCTTTTTCTGCTAAATAATTTCTTACAGTTTTGACCATTATACTCCTCTTTTTGAAAATTTCTTTAGAGTTCTGATTGGTAATAAGATCAAGACATCTTCTTCTGTATTTCAATTCAACATCTTTAATGCCATGAAATTTTTCTGGCATTTGCAGTAAAGATTTGCAGAGAATTGTTGCTTCTTTTGCATGCACGGTCACTTCGCCCATTCTTGTTTTGAAAATAGTTCCTTTAATACCAACAATATCTCCTGTGTCAATTTTTTTTGCAAAGAGTTTGTAATTTTCTAGTCCCAGATCATCTTTTGTTAGATAAATTTGGACCTTTCCCGTTTCATCTTGAACATGAAAGAAACTTGCTTTCCCCATTACTCTTCGAAGCATAACACGCCCAGCTATACTTACTTTTGTATTTACTTTTTCTTCTGGTTTGATCTTGGCAAATTTGTCATTTAGCTGTTTCGCATGATGACTTTGGTTGAAATTATAAGGAAATGGTTCTACACCTAACTCCCTTATTTGTTGTAACTTGTTCAATTTATTTTGGTCTAATTCAACTTTTTTTGCCATGGTTTTGAGAGTAGCTACCCACTTTATATAAACATTTGGCAGATATTGGTCGTGAAATATATATCCAAAGGATTAAAAACATCTTTTACTTTTGTTTCTATTGTGTATTCATTGTACATTCATAATCTATAATTAGTTGAGGTGTTTTAAAAATGGTAATTGTTACAAGTTTAGGGAATTCTGAAAAAATTGCTCGTGGCATCGCTAGGCGTTTGAAAGCAAAATATGTTCCTGTTAAAGTCTCTACATTCCCAGATGGTGATAGGTATATGCGTTTTTCAAAAGATGTTAAAGGACAAAATGTTATTATTGTCCAATCATTTCAACCAGATCCACAAGGCTCTTTACTTAATGTTGTGTTCGCATCTTATGCTGCTAAACAACTTGGTGCTCGCCATGTTACTGTTGTTGCCCCATATTTAGCATACATGCGTCAAGACAAACGTTTTAATCCAGGTGAATGTATTAGTAGCCGTGTTATGGCTAAACTATTGAATAATTCTGTTGATCGTTTGATTACTGTTGATCCACACCTACACCGTTATCGTTCAATGAAAGAAATTTTTACAATAAGAGCTTCTAACCCTTGTTCTAACCCTCTTATTGGTGCGTTCGTGAAAAAGAACATTAAGAATCCACTTGTTATTGGACCCGACTGGGAATCATATCAATGGGCAGAGGAAGTTGCAAGCATTGCTGGTTGTGAAAGCACTGTTTTTGAGAAAACAAGGTTCTCTTCTCGCAAAGTATCTGAGAAGATGCTCAAAAAAGTGGATATGAAAGGAAAACACGTTGTTATAGTTGATGATATTATTTCTACTGGCCACACCATTGCTGAAGCTGCTAAGAAAGCTAGATCACTTGGAGCACGAGCTGTTACTGCGATTTGTGTACATGGTCTTTTTGTTGAAGATGCAATTTTGAAAATGAAGAAAGCTGGTGTTGGCAAAGTTGTTAGCACTAACACAATTTTACATAAAACAAATGGTATTGATGTAACTGAACTATTAGCAACTGAATTAAAAAAGAGAAAGTAAAAAGAAAAAATGATTATTATTTTTTATTCCAAGTAAATTTTCTGGTTGTAGCTTCTGCACCATATCCGCAACTAGCACAACGCTTCTTTCGAATATGATAACTATGACTATTACACCTACGGCAAATAATGTGAGATGTCTTCCCACTCTTTCTTCCCATACTTGCTGTTGTCATTTTGTTAGCCTATTCGTTTTTATGTGCTTTATGCTGGAGAAATTATTGTGATTGTATCTCCTCTGATAAAGACTACACCAAGCTGACGTTTTACTTCTCCATCTTTTGTTTCTTTTGCTTCTTCAAGAACGACATTGATATGAATATCGAATGCCTTGAGCTTTCCTGTAAACATTGCTCCATTCTTTAAATTAATAATAACTTGTTTTCCTCGTGCTGCATTGAGCGCGTCCAGTGGTCTTGAATGTTGTTCCATTTTGAGTAATTCACCCCGAATTATGATAAAAGTGCTCCATTGTGGGTCTTTTATAAATGTTGTGGTGGGGGGAGTCGTAATGATGCATAATCTTTATTTATAAACTGGCTGCGATTCAAATTATGGTATTCGCAGCAAGCCACGTTGTCGCAGCAATTGGGCTTAGTTCTTTGGTTAATAGGTATTTTCCCTCTTTAGTTTCACGTAGAGGGTATGCTCTTGCTTCACTTGGGGCCCTTGTTCCTGATTTTGATTTCCTTCTTGTATTATTATTTGGAGACATGGGGTGGCACCGTGCTTTCTCAAACTTTTTTCTGATCCCTTTTGTGATAGCTGCTCTTGGTTTTGTTTTATTTCCAAAATATCGCATGGAAGTTTTTTTATTTTCTCTGGGGTACCTATCACATATTATCCTTGATTTTATTCATACAGACATATTGATACTTGGAATGATTGATGGTATTGTCATAACTATTCTTGTTGTCATCTTCCTTGGCTTGTATTGGAAAGAAAAAGAAATGAAAGAAAAAAAAGTAATAAGGTAATTAAAAAAATCTATGCCCCATATCCAGTTCTTGCATACGCCTTTGCACCACGAACATGATCTGAAGTTGCAAATCTTTCTATATCCTCCGTGTTAATTTCTATAGAATCAATGCCTTCTTTTTTCACTATTTTTAAGACATCTTTTCTTAACCTACGATAAGCTCTTCCAACTACCCGACAAATTCGCATATAATGGCGAAAATCTTTAATTGCCTTACGAACACCTTCTTTTAATTCTCTTTGTTTTTTTTCAGGTTCTCCTCTTCTAATTGATTGATTATATTCATCCAATGCCTTTTGGAAGTCTAATCTTGAGCGGTTATACATTTCATATAACACCCTTTTTTTCTCTGGTCCTAAAATACGACTTGCGCCCTCAATTAATAAATATCCTGGTATGTTAACAATCATTCTTACTTGTTTTGCAAACGTTTCGCTACCAGTTCGCCAACCACCTTTTCCCAAAGTTAATGGAAGACGTTCTCCATAGGCCATATTTTCTTTCTCTGCATCCAAAACTTTTTTGATTATCCGATCTATTGCTTTTCTTTGCTTTGATGTTATAGTCACTTCTTGTGCTGCCATACAAGCCCCATGTATATGGTCAAGAGTAGCTTCAGTTTTAGTTGAAGTAACATACATTGCGGTCAATATCTCCCCAAACCTATCAAAATTTCCTGCATGTAAGTGTTCTATAAATGAATCTACATCAAGATCTTCAAGTGCGCTAATCTCTGCTTGAAACTGATCTTGTTCATGATTCAATGCTTTTAATTGATCTTTCAAATAATGTCCACAATTTACTTTTCCAATACCAAATACCATTATTGATTCCTCCTTTTTTCACAATTATGAATTCGCTTTGTTTTTAACTAACAATTTTAATTACTTAAACCTTATGTGAATAAATGTACTCGTAACTGAGAAGTACTCATTTTATCAGATACGCATTACTCTCTACTAATACTTTCTTCGCAAGGTTCATTTTTTCTGAACTGTATGCATACATTGTGAATAATTTATCTCCTACAAGAATTTTATCTCCTTTTTTCTTATTTAGATACAACCCTGCCCCTTTATCAAATGGCGCACCACAATTTCGTGCAAGTTTTGCTATAATAATATTATCAATAGCTTTGACTTTTCCTTTTTTTGTTGCCTTCACATCAAATGAATATTTCCCCAAATATGGCATCCTCTGTTTCCCCTGCATTTTGATAATCTCTTTCATCTTCTGCCATGCAAGACCTGATTCTAACAAGTATTTTGCTCTGTGATATCCTTTTCCTTTCTTCACCTTCTTTGAAAGTTCAAGCAAGATCCCTGCCATTACAAGAGATTTTTCAATTAGATCTTTTGGTGCATTTTCTTTATTTTTCAAAATCGCAAGAATATCTCTAGCTTCTAAAAGTGGACCAATCCCACTACCAATTGGCTGCGACCCATCAGTTAAAATTACCCTCACATTTATCCCTAAGGCTTTTCCTAGTTGAACAAACTTCTTCTTGAGTTTATTTGCTTCTCCCCTATTTTTTGCTTTTGTACTTGGACCTAAAGGTATGTCAATTAAAACAACTTTTGCCCCAACAGAATGTTTCTTCGCCATCACTGATGCTAATAGTTGACCTTCAGCATCAATTGAAAGTGGGCGCTCAATTTCAATTATTTTGTCGTCTGCTGGTGCGAGATTCATTGATCCACCATGCACTAAGCAAACACCACATTTTTCAATTATTTTTTTTATTTTATTTTGTGATAATTCTACTTTAGCAAGACATTCCATTGTGTCTGCTGTTCCCGCAGGACTTGTTATTGCACGGCTTGATGTTTTTGGCATGATAAGTCCAGCTGCTGCTACAATTGGTCCTACCACCATTGTTGTTCTGTTATTTGGCACCCCCCCAATACAATGTTTATCTAACACTGTGCCTTTGAATGCTAACGTTTCTCCAGTATCAACCATAACTTTTGTTAATTCTACTGTTTCTTTTTTTGTGAAACCTTGGACATATCCAGCCATCACAAATGCAGTTTTTTCAATATCCGTTAAACGATCATTTGTTATGTCATCAATTATAGTATACAATTCCTTTTTGTTTAGACTCTTTCCATGTAATTTTTCTTTGATGTATTTTAGAGATTTTGGTTTGCCGGCAAAATGGATTGTCACAAGATCATTTTTTTTTGCATTTAAACCCTGCATGGTCTCTTCAAAGAGACCAACTTTACCTCTCCCAAGTGTTCTTGAACTTTCTGCTAGATCTAAAATTGCAGTAATTTCTTTTCTCCCTTTTCGTATTATTACTCTATCTCCCATTCGAAGATCAAGTTTTGCTGCGTCAGCTTTACTAAGAAGAGCAATTAGAATTCCGCCTGTTTCAATGTTGATATGTTTAATTTTAAATTTGCCATTCATTATCCAAACACCTATTTAAAGAAGATATTTTAGGTATTTAATGGTGTTGGTTGTTTAAACAAATACTTTATCAATTAATAGTTGTTTTTCTTACCTATGAACATTGTTATTTGTGCAAGTATGGCTTTTGCAAAGGAGATGTCAGAAGTTGGGTTGAAACTTAGAAGTTCTGGAAATATCGTTAGTCTCCCCCCTGAAATCCACGGTTACTTGGACCCTGGTTCAACTATTCCAGATAATGCTCAAGAAAAATTAAAACTTGACATTATCAAAACGTATTACAACAAAATTAAGGAATGTGATGCAATTTTAGTTCTAAACTATGAGAAAAAAGGTGTTGCAGGTTATATTGGAGCAAATACACTTATTGAAATGGCGTTTGCTTATGCTCTTGAAAAAAAGATTTTTTTATTGCATCCAATCCCAGTTATGGATTATGCTGATGAGATTAAAGCAATGAAACCACTGATTATTTCTGGTGATTTGAGTAATATTTCATAAAATCTGCTTATTTCTACAGGAAATTGAAAGCATTTTTACGAAATCTATATAAACTGCCTATGGAAAAGGAATAGTACTTGAGGAAAATGCCTCAAGATAACCATATATGTTGAGGTGTAATAACAAATGGAAGAAATGGAATTTTATGATGTTAAATCAAAAAAGAAGTTTAAATCAACAAATTACGAAATTCGTAAAAGAGATGTAAAGGGAAAACCTAGATATTTCGCAGTTGCTCCTGCTCCTAAACCTGGAACTCACGAATGTTGGAGAGTTGTTGGTGCAGATAAAGCTAAAGAACTTATGAAAAAATAATTTTTATTATCTTATTCTTTTTCTTTTTTATTCTTGTTATTTGTTTGAATTGTTATTATTTCTAAAATAATTTAAAAAAATCATGAAGAAAGAAATTACTTCTCAATAACAATTTTCATCTCAAAAGAATCTGTTTTTATTGCTTCTTCCTTAACATCATCAGAGAATGTTATTTCCTTTACATGCAAAACAGCTTTAAGATCACTAAGAGTTCCTTTCAACTTACCAGAATACGCGCTTTCTACAATCAGTTTTGAGAGTTCTTCTTTCAATGAAAGTTGATTTGTACTCTTGTACTTTCTTACAGCATTAATTATGTCAATTGCCATATCACCTGATTCTTCACATGATGGATCAATTTCTTCTAAAGTAATGGTTGGCCACTTAGCCACATGAATTGATTTATGCCCCTCTGCCTCTTTGAAAAATAGTTGATACACTTCTTCGGTGATATATGGTGTAATCGGAGCCATCATCTGAAGTACTGTGTAAATACTTTCTCGAAGCGCTATTTGTCCACTAAGGCGTTCTTTAGTTCCCCTATCTTCAGGTTTGTATAATCTGTCTTTTACAATCTCTAAATACTGATCACAAAAATCTTGCCAAAAGAATTTTTCCACAACTGCCTTTGCTTTTGCATACTCATACTTTTCAAAGTTTTCTGTTGCAACTTTTATTGTCTTTTGCAACTTTGCTAATATCCAATGATCAAATGTTTCAGTGATCTGTTTTGTTGTGTTTTTCTTCACGTTGAAATCTTCTAAATGCATACAAGAAAATTTGCTAGCATTCCACAGTTTGTTCACAAACTTTTGTCCAGTTTTAACATCTTTTTCTTGATATGGTAAATCTTCACCAAGTTTAGACGTTGCTGCCCAATACCTAATAGCGTCAGCACTGTATTTTTTAACAACCTCTTGTGGAGCAATAACATTGCCTTTTGATTTAGACATCTTGTTTCCTTTTGGATCAAGAACGAACCCTGAAATAGTTACGTCCTTCCAAGGATTAACCCCATCATGAATTAATCTTGTTTTAGCCATTGTATAAAACAACCAAAAGTTAATGATGTCATGTGCTTGCGGTCGAAGCGCCATTGGGAAAAGTTTTCCTTCACTATGTGCTTTTGTTCCTTTTAGAAGATCAATTGCTAAAAAAGGAGTTGATGAACTTGTAAACCAAGTATCAAGCACATCAACTTCTGGAATTAATTCTAAATCTTTTGGTGCACTATTTGGCCTATCTTTTGTTGGATCAACCGGTAGTTGCTCTTCATCAGCATAGTAGATTTTTCCTTTTTTATCATACCATACTGGAATTGGAATTCCATAATGACGTTGCCTTGAAAATCCCCAATCCCAATTTAATCCTTTAATCCAATTGTCCAAACGATGTTTCATATGTTGTGGATACCAATTTAGTTCTTCGGATGCTTTGAGAAATTCTTCTTTTCTATCCAGATATTTCACATACCATTGTTTTGAAACTATAATTTCAACTTCAGTACCTGAACGCTCACCAACATTTACTATTTGTTCTTTTTTCTCTGTTTTGACAATATGTCCCTCTTCTTTGAGGTCTTTTGCTATTTCTTTTCTAGCTTCTTCTGCTAGCATTCCCTTGTACTTTTCTGCCCTTTCGTTTAATCGTCCATCTTTTTCAATTAAATCAACTGGTTCAGCATTATGACGTTTAATCCACTCAATATCTTCTAAACCCCCATAACTACAAAAGTATGCAATTCCTGTTCCAAGGTCTGCTTCTACTGCTTCATCATGAGAAATTTTTAGTTCTTTTTTGATAAATGGAATTGTTGCAGATTTACCTACAAGATCACTTCCTTTAATTTCGCCAAGCAGTTTTGGATTTGAATCTGTGAATTTTTCCTCATAAGTTTCTTTTCCAGTTATCCACGTTTCATTTTCTACTTTGAGTTTTACATATGTTCCTTTTTCTTCAACACTCATCCCACAAACAGCATATAACATTTCTGGTCTTGTTGTTGCGTAAATTACAAATGTGTTTTTTTCACCTGTAACTGGAGCTTTGATGTACCACAAAAATCCTGTTTTCTTTTTATCTTCTAGTTCTGCTTGCGCAATTGCTGTTTGAAATACTCTATCCCAAACTACTGGGCCCTCTTTACGCTCAATTAAATTTTTCTTTGCTAAGTCAAGAAAAGACTTTTGAGAAATCTTTCGTGAGTAATCATCAATTGTAGAATAACATTTTGTGAAATCACAACTCATACCAATATTCTTCCAATCCTGAATGAACTTTGGTTGTTCTTCTTTTAGATATTCCAAACAAACCTTAATTGCTTCATCCCTTGGTAATTTTCTTAAGTTTACTTTCTTATGTTTTTGCACTAATTTTTCTGTAGCTAAACCATTATCATCCGTTCCAAAAGGATAATACACATTGAACCCAGACATTCGTTTGTATCTTGCTATGAAATCTTGCTGTGAAAAAGAAAATGCATGACCTAAATGCATTCTTCCTGATAAAGTTGGAGGAGGAGTATCAATACTGTACACTTCTTTTGTATTTTCTTTGGTGTTAAATGCGAAAATATTGTTTTGTTCCCAGAACTTTTGCCACTTCTGTTCAGATTCTTTTGGATCATATTTTTTTGGGATTTCCATTGTCTTTTCTTTTCTTGATAGGAGTTTAAAAAAGTTTGTTTGGTTTAGGCTTATTTTTTCCCTTGCTTCCATAGCAACTTGAAGTAGTGAATGAAGTTGTCAGCTACTGCTTGGCTTGTAATTTTTATGAGAATTGGACTTCCAACATAAACCCCCACCATGGTAATATTCTTATGAATGTTTATTGCAACTAGGGAAGAATAAGGTAAGTATCTAAGTTGAGTAAATTTTGAATCATCCATATACTTAAACGAACCCCTCGCATTATCTCCTAGAAGAAACTTACTCTTGATGCCTTTGTTGTCTCTTCTTACTTGTAACCGTCGAAAATATTCTGCAACTTTAGGATCATAGTTTTTCATATGAGTAATCCCAATTACATAATTGCTCTCTCCTCTTTTTAGATCATGCAATTGCTGTGTGAACAAAGTATCAAGCCCAGCTAAACCATAGTAAATTTCTGCCTCATGTTCTTCTTCAATTTGTTTTTGATATGCAATCATTTGAGGGATTATTTTTTCTACTTCTTCTTTTCTCTTCTCTAATTCATTAAATTGTTCCGTGATCAAATCTAACACTCTCTCTGGTGGTGCTGCCTTGAAATGTTTTACTTTATTTTTGTAGACGTGGCTTGCTAGTCCTTTTTCTTCTAAACGTGAAAGAATTTTGTAAACCTTTGAAGTTGTCACCCCAGACTTTTTGACAATTGGCCCAGTTGTTGTTTGACCAACTCTTAGAAGTGCAATGAAAACTTTGCTTTCTCCTTGTGTTAATCCTATTTTTTGAAGGGTTTTTGGATCCATATTCTTCTGAACAGTTGTAATAGATATAAGTCTTTTGTTTTGTTCCCCCCAGGGGGAACTTCAATGTTATATATTACCTTGAAAAGAAAGTTTTCATAGACAACGACACTGGATCAATACATGACAGTTCAGCAAAACGCCTTATTCTTGAAAAAGAACTTTTTTACGTTTTGATGAATGGTGTTTTCGTCGCCCCCATTCAATGTTAGAATGAGATTGTGGTTTTGTGTTGGAAAAAATAAAATGGAGTTAAGAAAATGAAAAGAGCTTTTTACACTAGTGCTTTAGCAACATTGTTAGCTGCAACAACATCTGTGGGGTGTCTACGAGATAGAAGTAATGACTTTACAAGAAAAGGAACTGTTGATGAATATCTTGTTATTGCACGGTCTACTCATATAAGGCACCTCAGTATTTGTGATCAAAATACCAAAATAGCGTATGGTATTAATGCTTGTATATTTGCAACTGATCGCGATGAGAAATTTGATCGTTTTGATGAAATTGATCTTATTTTTGTACCAGAGAACCATCCCCTCGAGCAGTATGCTAATATTTCAACACTTGAAGAGATTTATGCAAATGTTAGTGCGAATGGGAAGGATCAATAACTAATAACTAGAGAAAGAAAAAAAAATGACAACATACAATCTTTCTCAACAAGATACAAGGCTTGCCAGATTTGGAAGGGGCATTTCAAATCTCTTTCGTTATGGTACAACATCACTTCCCCCGCCAGTTGATCCATTTTTTATGCGGCGAATTTTTCTTAACCATCTTGAACAGTTACCTTGTTTTTCGCTGAAGAATGATCTTGCATTATGGAAAAGGAAAAAAGAAGATTTACATTTTCACTATGCTTTATCACCAAAAAAATGCTCTACTCTTTCCGGTGTTATTTATGCTAGAGAGCCAAGAAAAGATTTTGAAGATGTCGATGTTTTTTCATTTATGAATATTAAACATTTTAGCCCACACCCCACAGAAAAACTTTTTGATGCTCTTCAAGGAATTGTTGAAGATGCGTACATTCAAAGAGTAACTGTAGGCCCGATGTCATCATTTCGAGATTGTGAAGCTCGTTTGCGTCAAATAAGAGGTCCCGACCCACGATATTTCCATCAGTGGCGCTAAGAAGGGCCCCACATAAACAAACTTTATTAACTGAAGAAATAGTTGTTTTTGTATTATGTCACTGAGGGGTTTTTCAATAGGGATATTTATCGGTCTTTGTTTTATCCTATCTGGTTGCAATTCTCTTGATTCTACATCCAATGAAGTTCCTGTTATTGTACAACTTATGCCACATTGTGATTACACAGCAATACTTGGTGATGATGCTGAACTTATTGCAGAGGGAGACACATTTATTCTTGTAAAAACAGAGGCAACATTTGCAGAGATTCAAGCGTTTCGTCTAAGGCCATGTGTTATAAGGTTCTTCCAACCAAAAGATCTTGAAGATGAACTTGAAAACCTACAACAAGAATTTGATGATGAACGTGATGAAAAATTCAAAGAAATACAATTAAACCGAAGTGTGGTTAAACAAGACGTTACTGACCAAGATGAACTAAGAGAATACCTTGAAAATAAAAGAGAGCAAGAAGAACAAGAATTAGAGGGAGGAATTCTTAGTGAATATCAGTTGTATGTAACTCCAGAAGCTGAAGCCGTTGTTGAACTTGCCACAGAACTTGGAAGTGATATTCAAACTATTTACGATGAAGCTCTTAGTTGGATTTGGGTCTCTGAAGAATATTTGAACGGCATTGTAGAATATTGGTATTACCCTGAAGAATTTTTGACTGAGACACCTGATCTCGATACAAACCCATCACCTGGTGATCTTGCAAGTGATTGCAGTGAACAAGCCAATACCCTTGTTAGTTTATTAATTGCATCTGGATATGACGTAGAAAATGTTCGCGTTGTCCTTGGTCTTGTTGACTTTGGTGGAAGCATTGGTGGTCATGCATGGGTTGAAATTTATGAAGATGAAAGATGGTTCGCGTTGGAAGCAACTGCTGGAGCCTATTATGATGAAGACACTAATACACTTTCAGAAGCATCAGATATTCCTTACACATATTTCAAGTATCATAATTTTCCTTCAAAAGTAATTTGGTATTATTACAACAATGAATATTTTACAGAAACTGGTGGAGAAAATAATGCACCTGACCACTGGAGCGAAAGTAGTAGAAGTTATTTAAGAGATGACATAGAACAATATCAAGGTCAACGCCGCGGGATAAATAGTAATGTTGTTTCAAATCCAAATGATTAATTTGCTACTAATCACTGCCACCATAGCCGCCACCAATTGCGTTTGGATCAACTGGAGCTACTGGGCTTTCGGTTAAACGAATTTCTTCTGGATTGACAATTCTTAGATCTATTTCTCTTTCAAGAGGCTTTACAATTAAATTTAATGGATTTTGTGCAACATTATTGTTGCTAGCTTGATAATGTAAATGAGGTCCAGAACTTCTACCTGTATTTCCCCCTGTACCTATTGGGTCATCTTTATTTTGGAATGTTAGTTCATAACAATCAACCTCGGAACCATCTTCATCGAAAAAGTTTGGACCAAACTGATCAAGATGCATATAAACATCTTTTACTCCATATACTCCTGTAAAAACATCTCCATTCATTACTTCTCTCCCAGTTACTTCAACATGATTTCCTCTTGGCCCACCTTGTCCTTTACAAGCAATAAATGATTCTTCTTCTGGTCTAGGATATCTCGCTGCACGGATAGGTGTTCCTGTTTGCAAAGAAAAATCCGTTCCACCATGTTTTGTCATTAGAGGTATTTGATTACCCTCACTATCTAGATCATACCATAATCCATCAATCATTTTATACATTACTTCTCCTGTTTTTGGATCATACTTCTTTCTTGGTGCACCAAATCCGGAGGTGATAATTTCTCTTAATCCATTTGAATCTTCTTGGAATGTTGGATCATCCATTGTTCCAGAACCAATTGGATTTTGAATAAGATATCCTAATGCTAAATTGTCACTTACTTGCATATCATAAGGAACATCATCATTAGATGGTTGTGTTGCAAGTGCAGACTTAATGTATGCCCTTGTTTCATCTGAGCTCATATACATAACTTCTTCGGAGTTATTCTGCATCGAAACTGTTGTTTCTTGTTCTGTAGGATTTAGAATTTCGGTTGTTGGATTGTCACCACCGAAAAAATATAATGCTGCACCTAATGCTGCTGCTCCAAGGCCTGCTACGGCCCTTCTGTGTTGTCTCAAATATCCTGGAATTCCATGTTGATTAGTAGCAACTCTTTGTTCTGATAAAGTTAAATGATCAACATCAATTACTTGAGGTCTTTGATCCCTACCAAGTCTTCTTGAATTTGTTCTTCCCCTTTGTCTTGGAAGTGCTCCTCTTTGTCTGTATGGAACAGGCAATTGAGTTTCTTGATCTACCCTTATGTTAAGTTGATCATCTACTTCTGAATCTCTTGGAGGTTTGAAAACACCACCTTGAGAATAAAATAATTCTAATACTTCTAATCCTGGAATCTCTAGATCCCATTCTACTTCAACATCCGGAACATTATTTTCTGGTGCTAAATTAGTTCCTGGCCTATACAGGACTGGTAATTGAGCTTGATTTAATTCTTCAACTGGCTCTGTTCTTCCTTCTACACCTAAACCTTCTTCAGAAGATAAAGGCACAAATGTTGGTCTTTCACCACTAACATAATTTTCTTCTACTACAGCTACCTTAATTCCTGTTTGTGTTAGTTCATCTTCTTCTAAAGGCACAAGTGTTTGTCGCTCTTCACAAACATATGGAGAAAGTACAATTTGTGGTCTTTTTAGTTGTTCGTCTTCATCTGGCACCCACTCTGCTTCAACTAAATCTACAGTTTTTGCTTGAGCTGGCCTTATATCTTCTATGGAAATTTCTGCTTCTGTAGGTTTTAAACCAGCTAGTGTTGGATCTAATTCTTCTTCAACTAGTACAACTCCACTGTCATCACAATCAAACACGAATGTTTCTTGAGGTTCATAACCTTCTGTATCTTCGGTTTCATATGCACTAGTTATTACTTCAGTAGGCATTGGTCGAATTAATGTTCCTTCATCAGTGTACTCCCCTTCATCAGTTACGTTTTCTAATCCTAAATCTTCTTCATCGTCCACAACGTATGCCATTACTGGAGTTGAAGCAGGTACCGCAAGTTGTTCTTCTTCGTCTGGCTCCCATTCAGCTTCAACTAAAGTTCTAACACCGAATTGAGTTGGTGTTAGATTATCCCAATCTGTAGAAATTCTTCTTTCTACTTCTAATCCATTTTCTCCAGTTGTTACATCAACATACTTTATTTGGTTTGCAACAACTGTTTCTTCAACACCAAATGTTGAACTCAAATATTGATCTAACCAAGAAGTCATTTGATCTGCATCACTTCTTCTTCCCAAGAATGCTGTTGCTCTATCTAAAAATCGTCTTGCTCTTCCTTTTCCACTTTCTGTTCTGCTTTCTCTTAATTCAATCTCACTTTTTACTGCAGCAAGATATCCCCTTGCAAAAGCAGGAGTAATTGTTTCTTGACCGAGAATATTTTGAACTTCATGTGTTAATGTTTCCAAAGAATTTTCTGCGTTGTAAGAACTTTCAACAACATCTCGTGGCAGTACATAAATTTCTACTTCCCCTTTAGTTGTGTAAATTCCCCCAACTGTTGTTGGTTCATCCCCTTCCCAATCAGCAGGGTCTAATTCAGGCACAGTTGTTAATTGATCAACTAGACTTGTATTTTCTTCTACAATAACTTTTTCAGTGTAAACCCCATCCACTTTTATTACTGATTCATCTTCATCATCAGTAATTACAATATCATCATCTTTATCTGCAGCAAACTCTAAATTAATATCATCTTCAGGATCTCCAAATGCAATATATGGTACATCATCTCCAGTGTTATCAAATTCTACTTGAATATCATCATCTTTACGTGTTCCGCAGAATACCACATCATCAATACTTATTTCCACATCGTCCGTTGCTCGTTTTCCATAAAATACAAACTCATCTTCTTCTAAGTTCACATCATCACCAATAAATGTAGGAGTATCATACTCTTCCATCTTCATTTCTTTTGAAAATGCATCAAGTAATTCTGTTTGTAATCCTGTCTTCTTCGTTGAAAGAATTTTATTGCTTGTAACATACTCTTGCATTTCAGAAAGTAAATCTGCATTGTATGAACCTTCCTCAAATTCTAATCCTCCTTGAGAACTTCGAATTTCAGAGAGAATACCTGCAACACGTGCTGCTTTTCCTTTCGCTCCATCCCAAGCATAACCTGTGCTTGTTAAAATTCTAGTTGCATCTAATAATCTTGAATCAATATCAGAATCTAATCTTCGATATAATGTAGCTTTTGCAGCAAGTGTTGAATTTCGAACTGCACTAGAACAGCTATCGCTCCCTCTGTGGGTTATAATTCCTTTTAATTCTCCTGCAACAGTATCATCTAATGTAGTGTAAATACTTTGCAAAGCACTTCTTTGTGCTCTATTGTGTTCTGCTCTTAATTTTCTTGATTTTTTTGTTTTCCCACTTCCCGAGAAACCCATTCCTTGAATTTCTAAGGCCGCTGTGATCATATCAATATTATTGTAATTTGCACTTGGTACACTTTGAGAAACAGCACTAAAACGAGTAGCTTGACGTGTATGACTAGCTTTACCATGGAGCAAACTCTCCAAACTTGGCAACTTAAGACTAGGTCTAAGAAGTTCTTCGACCCGTCTACTCATATTTGCACCTATCGTTCCATCTTCCATGTTACTACTTTAGAGAAGCACATTTATAAACCTTTCGGTCTTTTTGTTACTTAGTAGTAGTTATATCTTGGTTAAAGGGATTTTCCTTTGAAAAACTACTAAAAAACTTAGAAAAGATATGATGCTAATAATGTTGAAAAAACAGATATTGCTCCCAAAGCCGCTACTGCCCTTGGATTTGCTCTTTTATAATGTGCATGAAGTGAGTCATACATGCTACCCTTACTAGTTGATGGAATAGTTAGGTCATCAATCCAAGCAAATTCATCAGGTTCCCCTTCTGAACCAAAGAAAGAAGGAAATTCTTCTTCAAAATTATCTTTTTCAAGACCAATTTGAAGTTCTGAGGATTGTGACTCTTCTGTTTCTTCTCTTTCATCTAACTTTAAAATAGTTGGATGTTGTTCTTGCAAAGCATATTCTAAATCACCTTTAACTTGAACTTTATCTGCCTTTGAAAGAATTGTATTATTCGCAACATACCTTTGCATTTCAGTAATTAGATCTGCGTTATATGAACCGACATCATAACTAAATGTTCCATCTTCTTCACGCAAACTATCAAGTATTTCTATAGCTCTTGCTGCTTTCCCTGTTTCTCCAACCCACGAATAACCAGTACATGTTAGAATTTTCGCAGCTTCCACTAACCTTTCATCGACGCTAGGATCTATTTTTTGATACAAAGAAACTTTTGCTGCAAGTGTAGAATGTTTTATTGGACCTGCACAATAATCACTAGCACGGTCTCTTACCAACTTTTCTAAATCTTCTGCAACTGGCGCTTCAAGTTTAGAATAAATTGTTTTTAACGCTGTATTTCTTGCTCTGCTATGGGCTCTTTGTCCATCTGGTGATCTCCCATAACATTTGGCATTTTGTACTTCTAAAGCAGCAGTTATTAATTCAATTGTGGAATATGTATTCGTGTTTATTGCATCCGAAACAGCAGTGAATCTTGTTGCATGGCTCCCATTCTGTGATAGTAGCCCATCAAGGCTTGGAATTTCTACATCTTTAGGCCCAATTTGTAATCCTTCACTTGGACCAGATATTGCTTCTTCAATTTGACTCATAGAATATATGTTGCTAATGTTGATTTATAACAATGATGGACGCAACATCACTTTTTCTACAAAGAAATTTTACCACTTTACTTTAAGAAAATATTCCCAAATTATCTTATTTATAAGAAAAGTAGAACTTCTTAAAGTACTTTGGGGATTTATAATATATAGTAATTTCCCCTTCACCGACTATTAGTGACTATTAATTAATAGTAAATTTTAAAAAAACTAACTTTCATTTATAATAAATGTTAACTAGACACAATATTGTAGTCAACATTTATGGTGCACAAGGAAGCAATCCTGCATCTATTCTTGGGTATAATACTACTTGTCTTGAAGTTCAAGTTCCTGGTTCTCCTCTGATAATTTTAGATATGGGGTCTGGAGCCCAAGTTCTAGGTGGTCATATTGAAGATCGGATTGCTGAAGAAATGTCTCTTAATCCATTAGCTTCTGGAAGTGAATTTTCCCATAGACGAGAATTACATATCCTTTCTAGCCATTTTCATTGGGACCACATCCAAGGGTTCCCCTTTTTTGGCCCATTGTTTCAAAATGATCCCAAATTTAACCTTCATTTTTATGGCCCAGCTAGAACTGAAAATGCTTTAGAAAGAAGAGTTACAAGAATGATGCAAAGAGGCAAACATTTTCCTGCCTCTTTTGCAGATACCCCAGCACAAGAATATTGCACTCCTCTTAATTTAAGAGGGCAAGGATTTAGAATTGGTTCAACACGAGTAGAAAGTATAGGTATACCCCACACAACAAAAACATTAGGTTATTCAATTTCACATGGATTAGAAAAATTTGTTTTTCTCACAGATATTGAATTAACTGATTCTCCCCCACAGAGAGTTGTTGATTTTTGTTCTGGAGGAACCCTACTTTACATTGATGCACAGTATGCTCCTGAAGAATTACTTGGAGCCAAACAAAAAGAATGGCAAATGCGAAAACAATTTCCTCGCATAGGCTGGGGACACAGTACATATGCTCAAGCAGTTGATCTTGCTCAAAGAACTGGCATCCCAAAAGTAATACTTGGACATCATGAACCATCACGAACCAGAAATCAACTGGATTGTCTTTTCCTTGAAGCACAAGATTATGCCAGAAGAAGTGATGTTACAGTAATGCTTGCAAGAGACGGAGATACCTATCGTTTGTGAACTTTATTTATTCTTTGAAAAACAATTATCTTCAATTTTGCCGAAAGCTTTTTAGGTAATTGTTTACGAGAATAATCCATTAATTGATACTTATGCCGGCGCCGCATACATAGAAAAGCAAAAAACTTTTCTAGTCGCGACTTGGCATTCAATAAATCTCATGCCGGCGTCGCATAATCTGGTATTGCGCTGGTTTCGAAAACCAGTTTCCTCTGGATATCTCGGTTCAAATCCGGGCGCCGGCGCTTATTCTTCTACAAAAATTTATAAACAAACTCCACAGAAACAATACAAATATGCCGACGTCGCATAATCTGGTATTGCGCTGGTCTTGAATACAAGACATAATCATGATAACCAGTTTCCTTATGGATATCCCGGTTCAAATCCGGGCGTCGGCGCTTCTTTTCCTATTTTAATAATATTTTAACTCTTCATTTAATTGATTTACAAACAATTTTGTGAGATATAAATCCAACACATCTTGACTTTCCGTTTTTATTATCATGCTACTCTGAGTTGGTATAAACCTCATTAGTTCATGATTTTTTTGTAGCTCTGTGTTGTTGAGTTGCATATAGTGATGAGCAACAATTCGTTTCTGTTTCTTTGCATGCTTTAAGATGAATCTGCATGAATTTAAAAATCTGTAAAAGTTATCTTTAGGCAACCCATACATTAAATCAATTTTATATTTTATGTGGTTTTTGTTAAGTAGTTGGAGTGCTTGTTTTACTTTTTCTATATCTGTTGGTCTTCCAACTGCCTTTAGAACTTCCTTATCTGTTGATTGTAATCCAAGTTCACAATCTATTTGGAAAGAATACTTATTGATTTTTTTTAC
>CAYTOG010000011.1:0-29937 GCA_964439765.1 uncultured Methanosarcinales archaeon | reverse complement strand
TACAACTAATTTTGTTATAAACTCTCGAAGAGAAAAGAGGAAATTTTGTCCTACCGCAAGGAAAAAATTGCTCATGACTTTTGTAATAGAATCAATTGTCATAAATACAAGGAAAAAAATTAGAAGTGTCTTCGCATTCGTTTCTTGGAAATAGCTTGCAAGTATTTCTGATGGAAAGATAAATGCTATTGCTATTGTAAGTAAACTCATGATTGTTGTAAATCCAAATACAAACAAGAGTATTGATTTTATTCTAGTAGTATCTTTTTTTACTAGGAATTCTGGGACGAATTTTGTTATTGTTGGACTGACACCAAAAGATTTAATCCATCCAACTAAAAGAATCATGTTGTAGAGTGCGAAAAAGAGTCCAAATTCTTCTGGGCTAAGTCTTCGTGCAAGAATTATTCTTGTAATATACCCGCAACCCATAGTTAGAATTGTTGTGAGAAAAATTATTGCAGCACCATTGAAAATATTTTTGTGGTGAGCAGTCATATTTTGAGAGAGGTTAGACATGTGGATTTTTGATAAATGGCCGTTTATTAATCTTTAGAAACCAAAGCATAGTGTATTTCCGATGGGTTTTTGTAAGTTTTTTCATAACATTTAAAGAGGGGGGTTTAAAAATAGTACTTATGGGGATACAACAAGCTCAAGAAGCCCAAAAATCACAAAAACTTCAAGAGAAAGATTCTCAAAACATTCAAACTCCAAAAGACATTATAGAACATAATGATTCTAAAAGAACCATTGCGCCAGCAGAATCTTCTCATCTAGATCATAAGAAAAATCATAATGATTCTAATGTTACACAAGCAAAACGAGTTGTTTTTTTATTCGGACCTTGTGGGAGGGATAGATGGATGTGGGAAATTTATCAAGAGATGAAGAAACGTGAACCAATCAAAGCACATTTCATAACTAAACGAAAGAATGATATTGATTTCTTAGCGAGCAAAGGTGTTGGGGAAGAATCAATTACACAAATAGTTTCTTTTGTTGCATCAGATACTTTGGATTTAGAATATATCAAACGTTGTGAAGTGAAATATAATGTGAATGTTTGGGATTTATGGAACATTACTCTTGCACGAAAAAAAGAAAGGTCCAAAATACCTAAAGATGAAGTTCTTCGTTACTTTCAACACGTCTTTGAATCGATTGAAAGTCTTGTAGACACATTTAATCCAGAATATTATGTTCTTTATGGAGTAGCAGGTTATAACACTGCATTAATTACAAAAATGTTTGATCATCTTGGTGTCAATAATCTCGAAATTGCCTCTTCACTTCTTCCAAATAAATTTACATTTGTTCGGGATCTCACTAATGAATGGCCATTATTAACAAAATATTATAAACAAATTTCAGAGGATAAAACAGAGTTTTTCACTGAAATTCAAAATGCAAAAACATACATTGATACATTTAGGAATAGACCAATTGTTCAAGATTGTATGAAAAAATTTTCTGAACCAAAAACACAGAAATTTAAACGTTATTTGCGATATTCAAAACAAGTTCTTACATACCGAAAGCTTCCAGATAATATGCGTTTTGTTTTTTGGCCAATTATTCAGAAGTGTTATGATCATATGGGAATATTTGAAAATGCTCCTCGTACAAATGATATTGATGATACTGGAAATAAAGGATATGCTGAGAAATATGTTTTATTCCCCTTGCATTTTCAGCCAGAAGCAACTACTCTTATCTTTGGAAAGTGGTATGTTGATCAAGCAACTCTGATTGAGAATATCGCACATGCACTTCCAGCTGAATATGTTTTGTATGTTAAAGAACATCCTTATGGGTATGGAAACCGAAACCTTTCGTTTTACAAGCGCATTAAATTGTTACCAAATGTGCGATTAATAAGCCCACATGATGATAATTTTGAACTAATCCGGAATGCATCTTTACTCACAACAATAACTGGAACTTCTGGTTGGGAAGCGCTTTTGTTAAATGTTCCAGTTATTACTTTTGGAGATATTTTCTTTAATGGGTGTTCTCAAACAAAAAAAGTGTTAGAAATTGAACAATTGCCAAATATTATTCGTTCACAATTAGCATCAGCTGTTGATGAAAAAGAAGTAGAATTGTTCGTTGCAGCATTATTTAAAGCATGTTACCCTGGGTTTGCCCGTTTGCCAAGTGATTGTAAAGACACTTCACTTGATCCAAAAAATATATCTCTTCTTGTTGATGGAATATTTGATTATATTGGAATACTTGGAACAAAGAAGAAATAATATTATAATTTTAATATTTGGAACATTTAGAGAATTCTCGATTCACATTCTTGATTCCACAAAGCTTAAAAGGCTTCTTTTGTCGATTATTTATTATGATCCAACTTGCAAAACCAGATATTAATGAAGCAGATATTCAATCTGTTGAGAAAGTTCTTCGTTCAGGATGGCTTAGTTTAGGTCCTCAGCTCAAGGCCTTTGAGGAAGCATTTGCTAAAAAAATAGGTTGTAGATTTGCAGTTGGTGTTAATTCAGGAACATCAGGTTTACATCTTGCACTCCGGGCTCTTGGAATTAAAGCCGGAGATGAAGTAATTACTAGTACTTTCTCTTTTATAGCATCATCGAATTGTGCAATTTATCAAGGAGCAACTCCACGTTTTGTTGATGTTGATCTAAATACGTTTAATTTGGACTCCAAAAAATTAGAAGAAAAAATTACTCCAAAAACAAAAGCAATAGTCATTCCACATATCTTTGGTCAAAGTTGTGATATGACAGAACTAATGGCAATTGCTCGTAAACATAATTTGTTTGTTGTTGAAGATGCCTGTGAATCTATTCTTGCAACACATTCAGGGAAAAAACTTGGAACATTTGGTGATGTTGCGGTTTTTGCCTTTTATCCAAATAAACAAATGACAACTGGGGAAGGGGGAATGATTGTTACCAATAATGAATCTATTGAAAAGTATTGCCGTAGTGCAGCGAATCAGGGTCGTGGTGATACCATGCAATGGTTAAGCCATGACAAGTTAGGGTATAATTATCGAATTGATGAAATGAGCTGTGCGCTTGGTCTTAGTCAATTATCGCGCATTGAAGAGTTTGTTGCAAAGCGAATTGAGATTGCAGCAAAATATTCTGCAGCATTTCAAGAAGTAGATTATATTCAAACTCTTGAAGTTCCTTTGAATAATACTTGCTCTTGGTTTGTGTATCCAATTCGTGTACCAGAGAGAGTTAGAGATAGAGTTATTGAACTTCTTTGTGAGAGGGATGTACAAGCTAAAGCATACTTTTTCCCATGTATTCACCAGCAACCATTTTACCGCACAGAATATGGGTATTCGGACGGTGATTTTCCAGAAGCAGAGAAACTTAGCAAAGAAACAATTGTTCTGCCTTTTTTTACAGACCTTTCTGATGAACAGATCGTAACAGTTGTTGAAGCTGTTAAGACAAGTATAGCTATAGCATTAAGGGAATAAATACTTATAAATGATCGGATGGCCTCATTGATAAGATAAAAACAATAAAAAAAGTAATCAATAAATCTTATTTTCAGGGGAATCGATATGTTTAATTGGAAGAATAGAAAAATTTCAAAGCACTCAAATAAAACCTACGCTGGGAAGGTTATAATGATCACAGGCGGGTGTGGTTCTATTGGAAGCGAAATTGTAAGGCAACTTCTGCAATATAATCCCAAACAGATAAGAATATTTGATTGCAATGAATCAGGTCTTTTTGATATACAACAAGAATTGCGTTCTTCTAAAATTAGATTGCTTGTAGGCGATGTTAGGAATAAAGACCGTCTGCGATTTGCTGTGAAAGGTGTTGATATAATATTTCATGCAGCAGCACTTAAGCATGTGCCACTTTGTGAATACAACCCATTTGAAGCCGTTACAACTAATGTAATTGGAACTCAAAACCTAGTGGAAGTTGCACGGGATGAACAAGTAGAAAAATTAATTTCTATTAGTACAGATAAGGCAGTGAATCCTATTAACACAATGGGGGCAACTAAATTGCTAGCAGAAAAAATAGTCATGACCTCAGAGCTTGGTATTAACTGTAAGACTAAATTTTCTTGCGTTCGTTTTGGAAATGTGTTAAATTCCGTTGGTTCAGTAATTCCTATTTTCAAACGTCAAATTAAACGAGGCGGCCCAGTGACTATTACTTCTCCAGAGATGGAACGTTTTTTCATGTCAATGCCGGAGGCTGTACATCTTGTTTTAAGGTCAGGTGAACTTACTAAGGGGAAAGATATATTCATTTTGAAAATGCGCACACTTAATATTTTAGAACTGGCAAAAGTTATGATAGAAGAACTTGCACCAAAATTTGGTTTTAATCCAAAGGATATTAAATTGAAGTCAATAGGTGTTCGTCCAGGGGAAAAGATGAAGGAGTATTTAGTTACAGATGAAGAAAAAGATTCTCTTTTAGATCTTGGGGATTTATATGTTCTGCAGTATGGTAGTAGATTAGATCCTTTTAAATTGAAAGAACAAAAATCAAAAGTGTCTTTTCAGGAACTAAATAACGGTTCACTTCTTGCAAAAGATGAGATTCGCGAGTTGTTACATCATTATGATTTGGTGTAAAGTTTAGTTTTTTTCTAATTTATTTCACTTTTTAATTAACAAGAAAATATTTGTACTGTAGTGTATCCTTTATCTTCAAAGCTTTTGACTTCTTCACAAAGAGCAATTACTTCAAAAGCAGGGCTGCCATCTGGAATTGGTGGCCAATTTACAAGAATTATTGTTCCACCTCTTTCTTTGATACTATCCATAGCAAGTTCTGGAGAGTCTTCTAATTCGTAGTCTCCAAATCCAATAACGTTTTCATAATTGTGCCAATATTCATGATCAAAATACCAATGAATTCCTTGATTGTTTGAATAAATGGGGTGTGGCAAATTGTTTTGTTTGACATAATCAATTGCTTCCCATTGAGCTTCACTCATATCAATTGTTGTTGGATGAAAAATAAGCTCTGTGGTTACGAATATATTGAATGCAAAGGAAACTGAAAGAAAGATAATAAATATTGAAGTAATAGTGTTCTTTTTGTGTTTAGTACTAAAAAAATAGCTGCCTAAGATAATTATAGCAATTGCTGCAAAAGCAACAGTGAATGTGAGAAAAATAGTTGAAAAACTAACTCCTAACATTGGCCCTGAAGAGGAAGTATATGAAAAAAGGAATGCAAGGTTTCCTTTGAGGATTTCTGTAAGGTAAGCTGCTGGTTCTCTTATAACAAACTTTATTGTTCTTGTGTTTAAAAAATATAAGAAGAGAAGCCATATACTTGTTATTGAAATGGCAGTTATTATTCTTTTTTTATCCCATGAAATCTTACTGATGTAAAAACCTGCTAGCATTGCTAGCGCAGGGATAGTGTGCATAAAATATTTGTCGTGTGCCCCAAATGTGATAATAAACGTATAAAAAATAGTTGTGATCACTACCCAAATTAATGGGAGATTAATGTCTTTGAAATCTCTTTTAAATTGTTTTTTTTGTAAGAATAATAAAAGACATCCTAGCAGCAAGGGTGTTGCCCACAAAAAGAAGATTGTTGGCCCAACCATTGTGAAATGTTTTGCAAAATATTTTCCAACATCAGGAGAGATAATTGCAGAAATAATATTTATTCCTCCGGCTGTATCGCTAGTTGCTTCAATCCCGCTGATGGCAGTCCAAATAAAACTTAAAGAAAATGTTAATAAGGCAGACCCACCCACTATGATTGAATCTTTAATGTAGAGTTTACTTTTTTGAATTAGGTTTGTTTTATTGTTATTATTTCCATTTTTTGAAAAGTTAACGAAATGTATGAGCCCTGCATATACTAAGAATATTATTGCAAGAATTCCAGCATTCTGTTTTGTGATCACTGCTATTCCTAAAGCAATTCCTGCAAGAATTTGGTATGTTATTTTCTTGGTTTTGTTGTTTTTTATGTTATCAATTGAGTGATCTTCTATTTTGGTTTCTTGCTTTAAAGATTTGTCATAGAAGTAAAATGTGAGTATCGCACAGAGGACAATAATGTTCCCTTCAACGTCAAATTGCAAAGCAGCGATGCTTGCGTAAAGTGAAATAAGCATTATTGCTCCTGCCCAGAATGCAGCTTTCTCATTATATTTTTCTTTTGCGTAGTAATAGACCATAGTGGCATTTATTATCGAAAATAGGAGTGGTAGAAGCCTAAACACCCACGTTTCAAATCCAAAGAGTATGAGCAATGGTATGTATAATAAATTAAGAATTATTGCTGAATGATATTCTTCATTAATCCCAAAATCATTCATCACTGAGAGTGTGTAGGAGAAATTCGCCTCATCATCATATAAAAATTCGTTCAGACTAGTGGCTCTTAGTGCAGTTATTATTACTAACAATATTATAAACGCCCAAAAGAACTTTTTTTTGGAATTGTTATTATTGTGTTGGTTCATTGTGTTTTTTCTTGTTATTATTCACTTTGTTCAAGAAGATGCAATGCAATTTGAAGAGTTTGCATGCCAACTACACCATCAACAAGAGGTGTTTGCCTAGTTTTAACAGACTCTAAGAAATGTTCTAATTCTAATTTTAATGGCTCATCATGTTCAATTCCAATTGTAGTTTTATCTGGCAAACCGAATTTTATTACATGGTCACCATATTCATCAATTATCTCCTTTGTGAAGTTGCTTTCATACACTGTTAATTCTTGGGTGATATAATTTAATTCAGCATATCCTCTACTTCCAGTAACTGTAAGGCTTCTTATTTTAACTGGAGTTATCCAATTCACTTGAATGAAACCAGTTCTGTTTTTGTACTTTAGAAAAATGTCTGCATAATCTTCACGTTTTTCAACTATTGCCTTTCCAATGTTTCCACCCATTGCAGTTGGTTGTTCACCAAAAAGATAATTTATAATGTCAATATCATGCACTGCAAGATCAATTATTACATTCACGTCCCTTACTTGCACTGGAACTGCTCCAACTCTTTTTGCAATAATGGATGTTACTTCTCCTAATTTTCCCATATCAATTAAGGCTTTTAGTTTTTGCACTGCAGGATTAAATCGTTCAATATGGCCAACCTGAAGCATTCTTTCTTTTTCTTTTGCTACTAGGATCATTTTCTGAGCTTCTTGCATTGTTGGTGCAATTGGTTTTTCTACAAGAACATCAATTCCTTTATTCATACAATTAATTGCAACTTGTGCATGAAATTTTGTTGGTACAGCAATAGAGACTGCTTGAATGGATTCGTTGTTTAGCATCTCTGTGTAGTTGGAGTATGCCTTGCAGTTAAATTTCTCTGCTGTTGTTTTTGCAAGGGTTGCGTTTAAGTCACAAACAGCTACTAAGTTTGCGCCGTGGATTTGGAAATAGTTTCGTGCATGGTGTTTCCCCATATTTCCAAGACCTATGACTGCAACGTTGATTTTATTCATTTTTATCACTTTATTTTTCTTTTAGAATAGAGGTTGTAATGTATATGTTTGATACCTTCTTTTCCTCAGAAACCATGATATTTTTGGCAGTTTTCGCTTTATAAATTTTGAGAAAGAAGAAATTTGTTTACGAAGGTTAAAAATAAGAAAAAGAAAAAAAATATTAGAAAAAATAATTATTTTATACCTGCGCCACCAAGGATAGCATAACTTGTAGGATTTACATCATACATTGGTAAAGCTGCAGCTTCAGCATCTGTTCTCCATGTGAATGCGCTATGTTCATCTTCTCTACCAATGCGTGCTCTTCTTTCAGCCCCTTCTCTTAGAGTTACATTATATACTAACGCAAAATCTCCCCATGCTGGCCCAATTGACATCATAAATGGTATGGCACTAACAACATCTTCTTCAGTTAAAGTTGTTTCACCCCGAAGTTCACGCATTAATGTTGCATAAAATAATCCTTCTCCAGTATTTGGATCTCCATCTAATTCAGATAATCCTTGGGGTACTAATTCTTCAAAATCAGTTGTAATTCCTCCTGTTGCTTTTGTACCAAAAAGAATTCTATTATCATATCCTCGAAGTAAAGCACATGATCCTGGAGTTGCAATGCGTTTTAAATCTGCCACTGTTGTATGATCAAGGCCAACTAGATTATCTGGATTACCTGCAAACCTACGTGTTGCGTAATCTGATTGAAACATTTCTACTACAAGTAAGTTTCCTTCTTTTCTAACTCCAGGAATTTCTCCAGTTCTGGAGTCAAATCCAGCAAGAATTCCATATCCTGGACTGCTGTAAGGAAGTTTTCTTTGAAGTTCTTTTCCACTTAGACCTTCTTCTATTAGTTGAACTCTTCTTGCTTCAACTACTTGGGCAAATTGTTCATCAATTTGTTGTCTTAAAGGAGCTAAAGTTCTTGGTGTATCTACCATTTCAACTTTCACTCTTTCAATACCACCTAAACCAATATTTTCAAGTGATGGGTAATCGTATCCTTCTACAAAAGCATCATATGCCTTTGGGTTTCTAAATAATTTTGGTATTGCCATATTAAATTTGTTTTTTCAAATAAACAGTATATAAGAATTATGGTTTAGAAACACAGTTTTCTTTATTTTCTTTACATTAATGGTTTTTCACTTACTTTATTCCCGGCTTTATCTACCCAGCCACATTGCTTTGCAGGATTGCCATAGACAAGAGCGAAATCTGGAACATCTTTTGTAACAACTGAGCCTGCACCAACAAGAGCCCATTTACCAACAGTTACGCCAGGGAGAATTACTGATTTGGCCCCAATACTCGCGCCTTCCTTAATTGTCACGCCTTCAATTTGCCAATTACTTGCAGATTTAATAGTTCCATCTGGATTAATTGCCCGAGGATTGTTATCATTTGTTAGAATACAATGTGGCCCAATGAACACACCATTTTCAATAGTTGAACCTTGATAAATAGAACAATTATTTTGAATTTTACAATTGTTTCCAAGAGATACATTTGCCCCGATGTAACTACTTTTCCCAATTATACAATTTTCTCCAACATTAGCTTCTTCTCTGATTTGCACCCAGTGCCATACCTTAGCTGACTCTGGAATCTGTGCATTATCTGAAATCTGTGCTGTTGGGTGTATCATTTTTTGTTTTCTGTTTAATTTTGTTTTTTTTTTAATTCAAATAATTCTGGTCGATCTACATACCACTGCACTGTTTCACGAAGACCTTTTTCCCAAGGAATAGATTGTTCCCAACCTAATAGGTTTTTTGCTTTTTTAGTACATGCAAGGTGTCTTCTAACATCTCCTGCCCTTTCTGGTTTTTGCTCTACTTTCTCTCTTGGATACCCAAGTTGATCGGCTATTGCGAAGATTAGATCTTTAATTTTCACTTCTTTTCCACTTGCTAAATTTATTACTTGCCCCCGTGTTGCTGGATTTTTATACACAGCAATTGTTCCGTCAGCAGTATCTTTAACGTGCAAAAAATCTCTTGTTTGTTCTCCATCACCAAAAACATACACAGGTAAACCTTTTTGCATTCTCCCAACCATGAGTGGAATTATCCCTGCATACTTCTTTGCATTTTGCCTTGGACCATATTGATTGTATGGCCGAACGACAGTTACATCTAAACCAAATGTATGATGGTATGAAAGTGCAATGTGATCAGTTGCCGCTTTACTTGCAGCGTAAGGAGTTTCTGGGTCAAGACGGTATTCTTCAACCATTGGAACTTCTTTAGCTGTTCCGCACGCTTCGCTACTTGAAAATTGAATTAATGTTTTGAATTTTCCAAGACGTTGTAGCTTACAAATGTTAAGAGTCATTTCTACATTTTGACGAATAGTCCACTCTGGCATAACCAAACTTGTTGGCAAAGGAATAACTGCTAAATTAAAGACAACATCAACAGAATTATCTTCAAAAACTTGTGCAAGTGGTTCATAATCAGTGACATCACATCTGCGTAATTCGAAACCAGGATATCCAAAAGCTTTTGTTAAGTTTTTTGGATTTCCTAAAAAGAAGTTTGAGAGAACAATTATTTTTTTTGGATTCTCTTTTATGATTCTATCAACTAAGTGGGAACCAACGAATCCTGCACCACCAGTTACTATTACTGTTTTTCCATTAAGCGTAGGTGTTTGTGAATTATTCATAACTGTTGTATTATTATTTTGATCTTGGATCATTTTTAAGTACCTCAATAATTTTTTCTGCAACATCTTCATTTTTGATTAATGGAATATCGCGCATTTCTTGCAGTTTATTCGGATTGTCGAGAAGTTCAGTTGTTCTTGTAATTATATTTGTTTTATCAGTTGTCATAAGTAGATTTTTTCCCATATCAAGTAGATATGTCCATTCAGTCTCATTTCGAAGAACAAGGCAAGGCACATCAAGTGCTGCAGCTTCTTCTTGTACACCACCAGAATCACTCATCACACATGATGCGTTTGCAAGTAGTGTTAAAAAATTAAGATAGTCTTGTGGTGCGATAATTTTTACTTTTTCACTAAGAAGAATTTCTTCACGTTCGAGAATCTTCTTTGTTCGTGGATGAATTGGAAAAATAATAGTTGTTTTTTCCGCAATTGTATTAATCGCATCAATCATCCCCTTAAGTCTAATTGGGTCGTTCGTGTTTTCTGCACGATGAATTGTGAGCAAAATATATTCTTGTTTTGTGAGGTTAAGATCTTTAAGAATTGTAGTTGCTGTTGTTGCTAGTTTTGCATTACGTCTTGCAGCAGGAATTGCTGTTGAGCCAACCAAATGGATTATTTCTTCGGAAAGTCCTTCATTCATCAGATTTTGTTTTGCAACATTATCTGGCGAGAGAAGCATATCAGAGATATGATCACAAACAATACGATTAATCTCTTCAGGCATATCTTTGTTGAAACTTCGGCAACCCGCTTCCATATGGATAAGTGGGATGTTTAATTTTGAAGCAACCAAAGCTCCAGCAAGTGGTGTGTTTGGATCCGCAAAAACAAGAACCCAATCTGGTTTTTCTTCAATGAGAATATCTTCCATTTGAACCATCATCTGCGCTGTTTGTTTTGCGTGTGTAAGATTCGCTTGACCGATATGCAAATTATATTCTGGTTGGCGTAATTTAAGTTGCTCAAAGAATACTTTATCCATGTTATAATCATAATGCTGCCCAGTGTGGATTACTTTGTGATCAAAATGTTGATCAAGAAGGGGCAATAGTGGTGATAACTTAGTTATCTCTGGTCTGGTCCCTAAAATAGTGATGATTTTCATATATTTTCAATTGAAATTTAGGTTTATTAGAGTTATGGAATAGTGGAGAAACACCCTTGTGACTTACCCAAATATTTATATACAAAGTGGAAGAAAAATGTGTTATGTCAGAAGAAGCAGTTTCAGAGATTCAAAAGACAGGAAATCAAGAATCAACTCAAACAGAACAGACAGAATCTTCAATAAGACAATCACTTTCTATAATCATTCCTTGTTATAATGAAGAATTAGGCATTCCTCATTTACGAGAACAAATGGATCCGATTCTTTTGAAACTTCAAGAAAATTATAATATTGAACTGTTATTTGTTGATGATGGAAGTCGTGATAAAACATTGGAAGTTCTCGAAAAGATTTTTGGAGATAGAGAATATGTGAAAATTATTCCACACAAAGTCAATCAAAATTTAGGTCAAGCAATTCGAACAGGGTTTGAAGCTGCTACTGGAGACATTATTGTTACAATGGATAGTGATTGTACATATAGTCCACAAGGAATCTTTGAAATGCTTGAAATGCTTGATGAAAAAACTGATATTGTAACAGCATCACCATATCATCCAAAGGGAGGCATTCGTAATGTTCCAAAGTATCGTATTTTTTTGAGCAAGTGCATAACAACAATCTATAAAATTTTGACTTTTTCACGCATTCATACGTTCACTGCACTTTTCCGTGTGCAGAAAAAACATATAGCAAAAAAAATCCCATTTATTTCTAATGATTTTTTGGCAACAGCAGAACTAATTATTTATCCTTTAATGATTGGTTATAAAGTTAAGGAGTATCCAGATATTTTGAACGTTCGCCAGTATGGGCAAAGTAAAATGCGTCTTTTGCAAGTAATCAGAAGCCATTTTTTCTTTATCTTCAAACTTTTCTGGATGCGTATCTCTGGTCAATTTGGTATCATGCGAAAAGCATGTGGCCCCGAGACATTGGAGAAGTAATTATTAAGAAATAATCAATATGCTGTTGTTCGACACAAATGATATGGTGTTGGTTTTTCCTCTTCTTTTTGGCTTGATAGCCAAATGTAATCGTTAATGTCTTTTGCATTTAAGCCATTACATTGCTCTCTTAATAGTTCAATTGCAAAGACAGTACAACTTCTAATTTCATTTTCCTCAATAGAGTCTTTTTCTATTAAGATGTTGTTATCAACTTTTCTTGCAAGTTTTTCTGAGTATTCTAAAATTTCTGCAAGCCTTAGCATTTTGGGTAATTTATAATCTGCGCACCCAGTTAATTCATTAAAATTATCATACCTAGAGAATCCAAGTTCATGAAGCATTCCAATTAGAAGTTGTACCTTTTTATTGTACACTACTGTTTTATTGTTATATTCTGACTCGTCTTTAAAGCACAAAGGAAATGTTTTTGTTAGGATTTCTTGCATTTTGATTAGATCTTTTTCTTTGAGTAATTCATTATATTTTTTATTATATCTCTCACACATTACTCTTCCAAACTCTCTTGTTATTGCTATTCTCTCTTTTAACAAAGGAATTTTTGCTGTTCCATGTACAATTTTTGCAAATTCTTCTTCTGTAATGTTTTTGAGAAATTCTAAATCCAATAAAGGAATTCCATTTTCGATGGCTTTTCCCATTGCAGCAATGAACCCAAACGTCCCACCATAAAATTTCCCTTTATATTCTATTTTCCATTTTGGGTCTCCCCAATAACAAAATGCTTGTGAGCATAAAAAGAAAGTAAATGTTAATTGATCTTGTATTGATAATCTAGTCATATCAAATGGGGCAACTTTAACCCAAAGTTCTGTTTCTTCTTTCTTTGCCTTCTCTTCTGCTTTATCTTCCATTATAGTTTTTGAAAATTCTTTGAGTTTATCTTCGTTGATAATCACGTTTTTGGAATGTTCTACAACATATGCAGTTGTTTCTAGAATTTGATTCATTTTTAGAATTAATAAGAGTTTTAGTATTTATTTTTTTTGATGAAACAATTATTGCGATGTAGTAATATGTAATTACACATTCATAATAATGATTCCAAATACTATTAAGAAAATTCCTACATTTTTATGGTCATTAATTACCTCTTTAAGAGCATATTTTGCAAGAAGAATAGTCCAAATATAACTAACTGAAGCTGTTAGATAAATAAATGTAAGTGGAGCTGTTTGCAAAGCATACACATACAATGTGAAAGAACAGGCTGAAAGAGATACAGCTTTAATGAGGTTTATGTTTCTGATTGAAATTTTTTTTGCAGAACCTTTTTTGAAATACAGAGTTGCAAATGCACCAATAATGGAAGCAACTAGAATCAAAACAAGGCCTAGTACTAATTGATTCATATAGCATTCCCCACTTTACTTTTTGTATTAACTAATTTTTCACCTTTTCCCCCAAGACCAATAAACACTACACCCAAAAAGATCATTCCAAGGCCAACTAGTTTTGGGCCAGTCATAACTTCACCCAGGAATTTTACTGAAAGAAATGTTACAAGGATATAACTAGACGCCATAATTGGGTATACCACTGAAAGTTCCCCATAACGAAATGCAAGTATTAAGACAACTGCTCCTGTGACATACAAAAGTCCTCCAGCGATTAATGCATAATTTGTAAATTGGCTTAAGATTCCTTGAATGGAAGTTATTGTGAACTTTTCACTCCCTATTTTAAGAAGAATTTGCGCTACAGAGACAATCCCTGTACAAATTAATGCTAGAATAATTCCTTTAGTGTTGTTTTCCATGTTTTTGGGTAATAATTTTATTCATTCATCTTAAAAGCTTTATTGTAGGCTGTCGCAATTGTTTCAAGATCTTTATTATTCCAATAAGGATTATTTGGGATGAAAATTAGTGTATTTGAAACAGAAGAGTTTGGCCAAGGTGGAAGGAATAACTTGTGATTTTTAAGAGCAGCATCACGTGTTTTTTCATCTGGAAATTTAAGTGCAATATAATTAAATGATGATTCTGCGTTTTTTTTGATTACTTGAAGCGCATTTGTGGTAAGTTTTTTTGAAAGATACAAATAGTTTCTTTTTCGCCGTTTAATTCTACTTGGAAGCTTTGCAATCTGTTTTTTTGCAACGAATGCTTCTATTTTTGAGCAAAAAGATTGTGGAGATAGAGCATTTGTCATTTTCAAATCTGCGTTTTTTCTTGCAATATCAATTAATATTTTTGAAGGCTTAAACGCTCTTGTTTCATACATCGAAGCTACAAGTCGTTTTGGGTATTCTAACAAGTCAGCTGAATTCGTATTTTCACCCTGAAGTTCTTTTGCTTTTTCAAGAGAATGGTTTGAAAGGATTGCACCACCACCAAAACCTACAAGCTGTTTTGTAAGTGAGAATACTGCATAGCCACCAAAACTACCAACAAATTGCTTATTTTCAGTTGCTGTGAGCGCGTGAGCAATATCTTCTATAAGTAAGATGTTTTGTTCTTTGCAGAATCTTGTAACTTCACTAATTCCACTTGGGTTTCCATATGTATGAACAAAAAGAATTGCTTTAGTATTTTTTGTTATGTGGCTTTTGATGCTTTCTATATCAAGATTTAATGTGTCTTTATTTACTTGGGCCCTAATGACTTTTGCTCCTGCTTTTTCAATTGCCCATGGCAAACTATCACAAATAAAATCTTGAACAATTACTTCATCTTCTTTTTTGAAATTTAGACTTTTACAAAGAGTAAATAGGGCGTTACGGCAAGAACTAAACAATAATGTATTTTTAGTACCAGTCGCTTCTTTAAGCTTTTGTTTTAATTGTTTTTTAGAGTTCATTTTTTCTAATTCAATGAAATTGACGAATTATCGGTGGGCTAATAATTTTAATTATGCTTTTTGGTATTTTCGACCACACTTTTGCGTAAATGCGATAAAGATCAAAACTTTTTTCTAAGGAAGGAATGTTTTTCGATTCTTTTGCATAATAATGATAATGAATTGGTTTTTGAATATCACACCAGCGTTTCTTAAACGAAAACATACCGCCATCATTCATCTCTTTTGTTGAACCACCAAAATCAAGTACTTCATATCCTTTTTGTATTCCCTTTGTTATTATCTCCCAAAGAAGTGCATAGTATGGGCACAAATGGTTGTATTTATAATTCGTTCCTGCAAATCCATAATCAATAAGTTTGTGTTTTTCTTCATAAAATAAAAAGCATCCCGCGATTGGTTTTTTGTTTTTGTAACAAACTGCCACTTTTGTATTGCATGTTTTCAGAGCATCAGAAAAGAATCCTTTGGGCCATGAAGGCACCCCTCGTCTTTTCCTTGTGTTCAAGTATACATTATAAAAGTCATTCAGTAATTTTGTATCATTTCCTAGATTTACTGTTAGATTGTTTTTCAAAGCTTTTCTAATATCATAACGAACACTTTTATGCAAAGAATCCATCATTTTTGTTTCATCTTTTTGCAAAGTTAACATGAAATCTATTATTTGACTTTGGCTTTGCCATTTTGGATTCTCTGTAATGTTTTCTCGCTGCCGTATTTCCAGAAACTTTGCTTCTTTATTATCACAAGTATCACTTGCTGCTTGCAATAAAAGTTTCTTAGTTTCTTCTGAATCTGCAACTGGACCTGCTAATGGAAGAAATGGGATTGATACCAAACGTTTTCCTTCAACAAAACTATTGCATTCAAATAAAGGAAGAATTCCTTGAATTTTTTGAGTCTCTTTATCTTTTTTAATGAGATATATTGGTTTAAATTTGAAATGAGTTTCAATAAGATTCATAACTTCAAGACTATGCCCATAATGGGCTTTTTCTGATCCTTTAAGAAAATCCCTATATTCTTGATGATCAATCTCTTTTAGCTCTTTGATCTCTAACATATCTGTTTTTGGCCCTTTTCCCTTTAAGAATCTTGTTAAATAACGTAATTTTAGTTAACTTATTTAGATAAAGCGCTTGATTATACTTGGACTAATCCAATTAATAACTGGAGTTGGCAAATGTCTCCAAACTTTACTTGCTGCTTTTATTAAGTTAGATTCTTCTGTTGATGGAAGTTCTTTTTCTTTGTGTAAATAGTAATAATATGGAATTTCTTCAATTGTGTTTGACCAACGTTTTTTGAATGTTAAGAGACCCCCATCATTAGTGTTCTCTGTAGCTCCACCTAAATTGAATACTGCGATTCCCTCTTCTGTTGCATCTTTTATCGCTTGCCACATAATTAAATGGTATGGTTGCATAGATAGAAGTTCTCTTTCATATGTCGCTCCTGCTGCAAAATAACGCATTTCATTATTGTAATAGATAAGAAATATAGCAGCAATTGGCTCTTCATTATGATATGTGATGTAGATTTTCACATTGCTGTTCTTTTTATGTTGAAATGCATTAATAATATCTTGAAAATAACTTTTTGGGTATGCAGGAACACCACGATGTTTTCTTGTTTGCAAAAAAAGATTGTAGAATTGGTCTAAGTGCATTGGAGCAACTCCTTTGCCAACAGTCAGATTACTTTTTTCAGCTTTTTTAATTCCCCAACGTATGCTGCTTTTTGGTAATTTTTTCCATGTTATGTTAATATCTTCATTTAATGTAAGGGACATGTTGAATACATTTTTCTGCTTTTTCAGTTGTAAATCTTTGAAGATATGTGATTCTTTATGTTCACGAAGTTGTAAGAAGCTTGCGTTTTGTTCTTTGCAAATGTTAATTGCCTGTTTTGTAAGTTCCGTTTTTATATTTTCATTATCTGCAAGAATAGTTGTGTAAATAGCATAAGGGCTGGCAACCAACTTTTTTTGGCCTGTGAAACCTGTACATTCAAATAATGCTAATGCCCCACAAATTTCTTCTTTTTCATTTTTCGCGATAAGGTGGGTTGGCATGTGACCAAAATTTTGAAACATGACTTTAGCCCATTCAAGTGTGTGTTCAAATGCTGAGTTTTCTTGCTTATCGATGAACTCTGAGTATTTTGTATGTTCACTTGATTCAAGAAGTTTAATTGTATTTTGTGTTACAGTCATTTGTTTCTTTTCTCCAAATATTCTCTTGATGGAATAATAGTATGAGTTTTTGTGAGTGTTTTAAGAACAGTTTCAATTCTCTTCATTCTAGTTTCTATTGGTAGCCCTTTCAGGTGAGCGAGTCTTATATCTGTTACTGTGTCAGTTAAGTCTGCTGCATGAAATTCATAATTAACATCTTTGCAAAGCAACTTTGTTAACCACAGTGTTGGAATTATGAATGGCATACCTAGTTTTAGAGCGAATGTTGCATGGATTGGAAACCTTAGAATTGGGAGTGTGGAACAAGGAAACTCCTTGATACTTCTCTCTTGCTTTGATTGTTTCCATTCATGTTCATCATGGGGAGAGTAGATCTTGTTTTTTGCAAGACCCCAAATTGCTTTTGGACCATGTGTTGGACTTTTAGTTCTTGTTAGAAAAGAGTATGTTTTTAGGATAAGTGGGTATGACCATGTTGGAATAATGGATGAGTCATATTTGTATTTCAGTTTTTCTAGAAGATTAATTGTTTTTGCATTGGCATCATAGCCAGGAGCTTTAAAACCAATTGGTTCCTGTCCAGTTGTCTCTGTAATTAGTTTGTGGGCTTTCTGTATTTGATCTCGTTGTTCTTCTATTGTTAGGTTGCGAAAACCAAAAGGGTGAGAAAATGTGTGGTTGGCAATTTCATGGCCAGCAGCATGTAATTGTTTTATGAGTTCTACTTTTTCCTCACTTTCTAAGTCTTTTGCAATAGTGAAGAACGTTGCTTTAATATTATATTTATTGAATAGTTCAATGAATCTTGGAATGGAAGTTGTAATTACTGGGTCTGGCATAATTGGATGTTCATGTCCGTAATATGCAAGGTTGGTCCAGAGTCCATCGAGGTCGACTTGAACAGTAGCGAAAGGTTTTTTGTTTGTTTTTTCTTTCTTTACTGTCTTTTCTTCTTTGTTTTCGTCAATTGACATATTATAATCACACAAGTTTGTTTAAATTTTAAGAAGTTTCTGCAGGTTCTTGGTATGTGCCTTGTTCTAACACAAAGATGAAAATAACTCCGCTTTCTTGCGATCCTTCTTCAGAGCTTACATCTCTTACTACAACATTTACTAATTCAAAACCAAGCGATGAAAAATAATCTAGGCTGTCTTGAGTTAATGGGTAATACCAAGCAGGTTGTGTGTACTCCCAGATATCAATCTCAAGCCAGATTGTATGGTCAACACTTAATTCAGCAATATCTGTTTCAAAGTTACTTTGTGCATCTTCATTATACGTTAACCCTTCTCTGTTGTAATCTTCGTGATACCTCTCTCCACGAAGCCAATACACTGGGCCATCCATTTCAGGACTATTATATGTTCCATCATCATGCCATTCTTTTTCAACAAATGCTCTAATCATTCTTGGAGATCCAGCAAATAAAAGATCATCTTCTCCCATCTGTTCAATTAAGTAATCTCCAGCTTCTGGGAAACCAGTAAAACCAAAACTTTTGTTATACACTAATTCTTCTCCTACTGGATAGAGTTGTGCTGCTATAAATAATACTGCAATAACAGCAACTATTGGCCTCACTTCTTTCCAGGAAAATTTTGCTAAATATGCACCAATTTCATCTATTGCAAATGCGGAAATGAGAAGTATTAGAGGAAGCAAGGATAACAAGTATCTATCAGAAGTTTGATCTACATTGATCTCAAAGAAAAGATAGTATGAAATAATTAACACCAAAGAGAAATAATATTTTTTATAACGATATGCTATAATAAAGAATAGCCCAATTATTGCTGGAATTATTGTGTACCATGAAAGCATCCACTGAAGTTGTCCTAACGCTTCAAGCCCATATGGCATTCCTCTTGTTGTTAAGAAAAGTTCGAAAACACGATCTAATAATCTTGCATTTAAGAAAAATGTCGCTACGAGTTGTGCTAGAAGTAATAAACCTAAGGGAATAATCCATGCAATTCGATATGCTTTGTTTGTCCACGCTTCTTTTCGTTTAAACAGAGCAAAATACAAGAAGTATGCTAAGAGAATAATTACTGCTTGATTCTTTGTGAAGAGAACTGCTAAAACAGCAATTGCAGAAAGAATTCCATATTTTAATTCTTTTTTTTCTTCAAGAAGTAACATCGCATATGTTAAAAGTAAAACCCATGTAAGTAGTGGTCCATCCGCTAATATTTTTGTAGAGTAAAACCAATATATATGGTTCACTGTAAGTAATGCTGCAGCAATAAGCCCAGTTGTTTTATTTTTGAGTTTACTTCCCACAAGGTATGCTAAAGTAATGGCTGCTAAGGTATAGGCAAGAGCAACTAGTTTAGCGGCAATAAAAACATCTCTTACAAATACATACACTATTGTCCAAATACTTTGAACTGTTAGATAATCTCCTAAAAGATATTGTTGTGAAAAAACAAATAATGGGTCTTGTGTCACTTTAATTGCATACCACAAATGGACTGCTGCATCATTCCACAAAGATTCCATTGGAAAAAATCTAAGTCTTGTTACCAATGTGAAGCCAATAATAACCAAGAAAAGGAGATTGTATGGGTTTTTAATCCATGATGGTAACTTACCTTTGAAAGTAATTGCTTTATCTTTTAATGATTTAGATGATGTTGTTTTGTTTGTAATATTTTCTGTTTTATGAGGAATATTATGTGCAATTTTAGGATGGTGAGGTTTATGGTGTTGTTCACTTTGATTAGAATGGTGTGTTTCTTGTGTCTCTTTATTGTTATTGGTTTCTTTTGGAGCAGAATGTCCTGTTGTCTTAGTGGTTTTTATAGGTTCTTGAACCTCTATGTTGGACTTTTCTGTTTGATCTTCCATTCCTTTATTTTGCGAATTACTCTTTATAAACATTATCAAACTTGGCTTTTACATAAGGTTTAAAATACCAAATTATCTTCTTCAAGTAATGTCTTTTGAAAAAGTAATTTCTTATTTGAAAAATTCTCTATTTTCAGTGGGAACAAAAATAGGAGTTGGAAGAACAAGCATGTACCTTATGCGCACATATGTTGTCTACGCATTTGTTGCAGCACTTATGATTATCACAAAAATTGTAATTGCAAGAGCCTATGGCCAAGAAGAGCTTGGAGTGTATAGTTATTTTTTCGCACTTGCAAGCTTTATATTCTTGTTAACTAGCTTTGAACTTCCAGAAGCATTGACACAGCTAATTGTGAAGCAGAAATATAATTTAAAGCAAGTCACAAAACTCTGTGTATCTTGGATCATTGTACCTACCATACTACTATTAACAATACTTCTAATTACAAATAGATTCTTTGGACTTTTTGCAGATTACTCGTTTTTTTCATGGGCTTTAGTTTTATTTATTGCATCATATACTATTTATTATTCTTTATATTCTATTCTTCGAGGATATAAACAATTTGCAAAATCTAGTGCATATTCTTTAGTCTGGCGTGGATTTTTTATCATTGGTATTTTATTATTCGCTTTATGGGGTTTACCATTTTGGCTTGTGTTAATGTTGTTATCAGCTTGTATTCTAATTGCTGCTATTACAATGTTTCCTGCTGTTATGGTTTTGTGGAAACAAGAAGCAAATGTGTCTTATAAACTTGTTTCAAGTAAAAAACTTTGGAAACTTGCCTTTGCTCTCTTTTTAGTACAAGTTGGATTTTATTCTCTTCGTACAATTGATATTTATTTTTTAGAATTGTTACTCTCATTTACTGAAGTGGGTTATTATTCAGCTTACGCTTCTTTTACAAATGTCATTCGTTTACTTGCATACGTTTTCCCTGTTGTTGTTCTTCCTATGGCTGCAGTTAGTAAGTATAAAATTCATAAATCATTATCTCGTTTACTTATAGCTGCAATCCCCTTTGCAGCAATTGTTTGGGTTTTTACTGTATTTTTCGTTCCATTTTTTTATGGCTCTTTGTATTCCGATGGATTTGCTCTTAGTTTAGCCCTTGTTGCGAGTTCTACTATTCTTTTAGTGTATTCGTATAGCAGTTCCATTTTTGCAGGAGAAAATGATGTTTCTTCAAGTTATCTTTGGATACTTGGAATTGACTTTTTACTTTCACTTATTGGAAACTCATTATTTAATTATTATTTGATCTTACGTTATGGTATTATTGGAGCACCAATTGCAACTGGAGCAATAGTGTTTTTGAAAGTTGTATTTTTGCTTGGAGCCATAAAATGGTTTAGGTATAATCAGAAAAGAAAGGGGAAATATGAAAAATGAACCAAACACGCAAGACTCTTGATGAATTCTCAAAACCATTGGAAGTTGTTGTAAATCCACTTACAACAATTTTTACACTTTCACGAAGAGATTCAAAGAAAGGTAGATTATGGGTTCCGTTGTATGATCAAAGATATCCTCTTCAATTTGATGTACAATTTGTATACGTGTCAAAGTTTTTTGAGAAAGATAATGTTTCTGGAAACCATTATCACCAAGTTAAAGAAGAGATACTAATTCCACTTTCTGGTTCATTTGAATTTACAATAGAAGATATTGAGACAAAGAAAAGAGAACAGTTTGTTATAAATTCAAAAGAAAATAAGGCAGTGTATGTTAGAACAAAACTGTCACATAAGATTATTTCTTTAGATGGTAGTGGTGTTCTTTTAGTGTTAGCATCAGTCCCAAGTAAAATAGAAGATGAGATAGAATATGTTATTGAGTAAGGGCGGTATAATTTAAGAGAAATTTCTCTGTTTATCTCTGTTCTAGTTTATTTCTTAGTTTTTATTATAACATTGAATATACAAACATAAATAAAGAATTGAAGATATGTGTTTTCATGCACAACATATCGATTGAAAAAGCTAAACAGAACAAACTATTCTACTTTGTTGCAAATGTTGTTATCTTTAGAGAATCTGATGGGCGATGTCTTCTGTTAAAACGAGACATGAGAGAAAAAGTTCACCCCGGAAAATATGCTGTGCCTGGTGGAAAATTGGAGTGGGAAGATATGAAAGAACCTACTCGAATAAATGGCATTGTTAAGGATTTTGAAAATGCTGTAGAAGATTTACTACGCCGAGAAACATTTGAAGAAGCAGGAATTGAAATAGAAGATGATTTTCGCTATATCAACAGTGTTGCATTTATTAGGCCAGACCTGGTGCCTGTGGTCTTAGTTAAATTTGCAGCGAAATATAAATCTGGAGAAATAAAGTTAGAAGAAGGGGCATTTACGAACCATGTGTGGGCAAATTCTGAAGAAGCTCTACAGTATCCTTGTATTGACGGAGTTCCAGAAGAAGTTAGAAAAACAATTGAATTGTTCTCAGAGAAAAAATAAATTTTACTTTTTATGACCTCTAATTTAATAGCAACTTAGTAGAAGATCTCGCTACGCTCTTATTGGGCCAGGCTTTGGTCCCGCCCCTCAGCTTCACTTCACTCCGTTCGTTCAGGTCGAAATCAATAGTTTAGTTCGCTTCCTTAGCAAATTGGCCCCAATAATATCTTTTACTAAGTTGTTTATGACAATAAACTATTTAAAGGGAGATGGGCAGAAAGATAGTTGTGGGACCAACTGAGGCAAATAGTATTAGCGATGAAGAATTTATCTCTATTCTAGATGCTGATGCACATTTAGATTCTGATGAAGAAGCAACCAAGATGCGAGATCGGCAGCGGGCAGCAGAAAAGGAAGAAACAAAGTCCAGTAATATAGATTCTAACATTCTTGAGGCAATTGATTCTGAAGATACTCCAACTGCTCCAACATACAAAAAACGTTTCAATAAAGTATTATTTGTTGTAACAGATGTTGCAGCAAGTTATGGGAAAGCACTTAATCCTCACCTTGGTATTGCAATGCTTATGAGTTTTTTAGAAAAAGAAGGAATCGATTCTGAAGTTATTGATTTACAACTTGGGTACACTCAAGATGATGTTGTAGCAAAAGCCAAAGAAATTGGTGCAGATCTTATTGGCATTACTATGTTTAGTTTTGATTTTGATAACACTTATCGAAAAATCAAGTATCTTCGAGAACAAATGCCAGGAATACCTTTTGTTCTTGGAGGAGCCCATGTTTCAACAGTAAAAGGCGAAGCATTAGAGAAAACTGGTGCAGAATTTGGCATCACGCGTGATGGAGAAATTCCTCTTGCACAACTTTGTTTAGGATATCCTCTCGAAGAAATTAAAAGTTTAATTTATCGAAAAAATGTTGGCTCTGCGAATGAAGAAATTGTATTGAATGCAACACGAAAATTAAATTGGAAACTTGATGATTTACCATATCCAGCTTATGAGAAATTTGAACTTCCACGTTATATTCACTCAATTGATAAGCGGATTCCATTTGAATCATCTCGCGGATGCCCTTACAGCTGCACATATTGTGATGTGAAGATGAGTATGGGGCAAGCTTTTCGTCCACGAAGCCCAGAACATATTCTCTCTGAACTTAAACACTGGCATAATCAAGGATACCGTTATTTTGAATTTGTTGATGATGTGTTTACAATGAATTTGGATCGTGCAAAGAAAGTGTGTCAAATGATTATTGATTCAGGCATGGAATTTCGATGGAATTGTGCCAATGGGATTCGCGCTGATAGGATTGATGAAGAGTTATTAATATTAATGCGAAAAGCAGGCTGCGAATTTGTAGCGTACGGCCTTGAGACTGGAAACCCTGAGATGTTGAAAGTTATCAAAAAAGCTATAACACTTGAAAAAGCAACAGCTGCGTTTCATTTGACAAAAAAAGTTGGTATGAAGTTTGCAGTTAATTTTATTATTGGACATCAAGGAGAAACATTTGAAAGAGCAATGGATTCTATTCGTTATGCAAAAACAATTCCTGCTGATTATGTGAACTTTTCAAATATGATCCCTTATCCCGGAACTGAAATTTTTCAATGGCTTGAAAAAGCAGAGAAAGAAGGCCATGCAAGATTTTTGATGCCAAAAGAAGAGTTTTTGAAAAATTCAACAACAAAACTTGGACTTCCTGTTTTTGAGACACGCGAGTTCCGTTATCATGAACGTGTAAAAGCACTTAATATGGGTCGAGCACTTGCAAAGAAGAGCCATTTGAAATATCGCCTTGGTCCAATTTTTGGCTCACTTGCGTATCAGGCATCACGAAATAATACTTTGTACAATTCTCTTCGGCGAGGGGTTACTGGAAATAAGTTTGGTAAGAAATTTTATAATTTATTTAGGAAACAGTATGCTGTTGGAAAGGATGTGAAATAGATGACTGGAATTGACTTTGAAAAATTGTATTCTGGGGAGCACTTGAAGAAAATCAATCCTAACTGGAAGTTTGCTAGTTGGAGTTATCGCCACAGTTTTGTTGCTAAGATGAAACATATTACTTCATTTTTATCTACTGTATCAAAAGATGCAAAGATTCTTGACGCTGGTTGCGGCCAAGGTTTACTTGTGAATTGGTGTAAAGAAAGAGGTCATGATATTATCGGTGTTGATACATTCTATGGTGGAGAACTTGTAAAGCAAGAAGATATTCTTCAAACAGGGTTCGAAGCTGATTCATTTGATGTAATACTTTGTTTAGATGTCATTGAACACTTTGGTCTACTTGAACAACACAAATTGATTGCAGAGCTGAAACGTGTTTTGAAACCAGGTGGAGTTATTGTGTGGAGTATTCCTAATATGGGGAATTTGTCTAGTCGTGTTTCGTTTTTGCTTATTGGTAGATTGTTGCGTACTGCACGAGTTAGTTATCATCCAGGCGATAGGCCAATTTATGAATATTGTCAATTACTCAAAGATGAAGGTCTAGAAATTACAAAGAAGAATGGTATTTCCGCTACCATTCCTGGATTTTTTCAATTAACACAACTGTGGCCACAGTATTTTGGCTGGCTGTATTTCTTGTTGAAACCATTTCAGATAATTCCTAATTGGTGTTTTAATGTTGTTGTGTATGTGACGAAGAAATAAACACTTTGGGCGCTGGTCATTCCGGGCCATTTCTTTCCTGCTCACCATGATTTTGCATTTGTTACACAAGCAAAATGTTCTCAGGAGTGTTAAACTCTTTCTCTCTACTCCGGCGAGTAGACCTGCGCGCCCAAGTAATAAATAGTTGCTTCTATAAGTGAAAAGCTTTAATAGGTTAGAGAGTTTTGTATTTAATGATGGACCTTTCTAAATTAACACCAGAGCAGAGGGCAGAAGTAGAAGAAAAGCTCAAAAATATGAGCCCTGAAGAACTTGCTCAATTACAGGAGCAACAATGTATCTTCTGTCAAATTATTGAAGGGAAAGTTCCTTCTAAAAAAGTATTTGAAGATGATGTTTGTCTTGCAATTCTTGATATTAATCCTGCTGCAAAAGGTCACATTCTCTTAATGCCAAAAACACATATTTCTATTATGCCACAACTTGATGAGAAAACTGGTAGCCATATGCTTCAAGTGGCCAGAGAGTTGTCTAGATCCCTTCTGAAAAATATGAGGGTTAGTGGTTCAACTATTTTTGTAGCTAATGGACTTGCTGCTGGACAACGCGCACAACATTTTATGCTTCATGTTATCCCTCGTAAAGATGGAGATGATTTATTTGGATACGAGAAACATCTTGTTGATTTAGAAAAACGAAAAGCTCTTCGCGAATTAATCGCGTCAAGAATGGCACAACTTACTGATTGGGAAGATATTTATTCTGAAAAAAGTGAAGAAGATTCACAAGAAGAACCTGAAGATGAACAAATTGAATTAGATGATGTTCCTGATCATGTCCTCTCTGCTGCACAAGATGCCATAGAAGGATTCATTCTTGATGAAGCAGAGAAAGAATTAATGAACGGGGAAATAGTCTTTGATCTTGAAGGTGAAGCTGGTGGTGTTCGTTATGAACTTAAGATCGATAGTGATGGAAAAGTTTTGAAAATAGAACATGACGACGATAAAGATGAAGATAATGAAAGTGATGAATCAGAAGAGTTAGAACATAGTGAAAAAGAAGAAGATTCTGAAGAAACAGAAGAAACTGACGAATCAACTGATTCGAGTTTAGATGATATTGCAAATTTGTTTAAATGAAAATGGTAAGTGATTACGAATTAATCGGACAGGGAAAAGGATACGCAGAGATTGTCTATGAAGATGATCATTTTGTGGCATTTATCCAGGAGAAAGCAATTGTGCCTGGGCAAGTTACAATTATCCCTAGAGTAAAGTATACTATTCTAGAAATGTTGCCTTCTCAGTTGTTGCCTGCTTTGTCTACAGTTGTCAAAACTGTTAGTGAAGCAATCTTTGAAACTTTGAAATGTCATGGTACTAATGTTTTAATTGAGAATGGTATTAGTTCTGGACAAGACCAACCAGTATTTAGTGTACATGTAATACCTCGTTTTACTGATGACAAGGTTCCACTTGAGTGGGAGCCTAAACAACTTGAAGAATTTGATATGGATGATTCTATGAAAAAACTTAGTTCCTCTGAAATCAAATTAGGGGATGATGTTGTAGCTGATGGGCCTGATTCAACAGAAGTAGAAGATTCAGAGGATTCCGAAGATGAGGATGATAAAAAACCAAAAGAAGAAGAAAATTATTTGATTCAGAGTTTACGAAAGATTCCTTAGTCTTCTCCTGCGAAACACTTAAAAAGACTTATTCTGAGATACTTTTACTATCTGCGGAAGTAGTAAAGTGGCTAACCTTTACAAAAGGTTAGGATCCAAAGAAGTGGGTTTCGCTTTGCTCAAGCCCAAGAAATAAAATTATGCGGAAGTAGTACAGTGGTTAGTATGCGGCGTTGCCAACGCTGTGACCCGGGTTCAAATCCCGGCTTTCGCACTTTTTTCTTTTTACATTCCTCTTGCATGATGCATTGCGACTAGTGCATCGAGTCCAGCTAAAGTTTGTTCTCGTTCAAGTTCTTCGTTATTTGCAGTTGTTTTATCTTCTATTGCCCGAGTGCTTTTTATTGTTTCATCGCTTACTCGCAATAAAGTACCCATTGCAAATTCTCTGTCATCAACTATCTCATACCAATCACAGTATGCACGAAGGACTCTTGATTCCATAGAAGTTGCATACTCTGTATGGCCTCTCATTTTGTCTAGAAGAATGGATGCATATATTTCAGCAGTAGTTTTGATAGGGCCTTGGTGAATTTTTTGCTTTGGCAAAAGTCTTGCTTTTGCTGCAGACATTAAAGCACATTGTGCAGCTCTGCTTGTTGAAGGAACATATTCTCTCTCAGGAAAATTTCCAAATCTCTGTTGTAAGGCTTCTGCGAATTGTTCTTTGGAAGTGTATCTCTCTTTTACTCTTTGCATTACTCTTTGCCATTCATGATCATCAATTTCAACATCAAAGTAATCGTGGATATCATATAATTGAGCAATTACTAAATCGCTTGCCATCTCTTGTTTTCCAATTTTTGTTGCAACAACTAAATCTCCTTTTGCAATTTGTGGTTGAAGGGATCCAGAAGTTCCTATGCGAACTAGGTTCATTCTCCGATGAGGGCATGCTTCAATAATTTCTGGCCAGGTACAGGAAACACCTCCTGCTCCTTCACTAGTGTTAAAAGCAGTTATTGGGACTCCTTTATACAAACCATTTAAGACAACTTTTCCTCTTTCAGGGTTTTGATAAACTTGAGCTTTGCCACCATCAAAATATTGTTGTACAGCTAGCATTCTTCCAAGGCTTCCACCTGTTAGAATGTTTGGATGAGCAATTTCTACTCCTGTATGATATCCAAAACCAAATGTTAATAGAGTACTTTCTTCTCTTGATCGTATCATTAATGTATCACCACAATTTATGTTTTTAATTTGGTATTTAAACATAGTTGTTGTGAAGAATGTAAGGTCTCTTTCTTCTCTTCTTCACACAAATATTTAAAAAAGAATTCTGGGATTCTACTGGATGTGGACCAGTAGCTTAATCTGGTGGAGCGCTCGGCTTATATGCCATATGTGGAATGAATGAACATTCTTCCATGTATACCAAGACTCCGTGTGGTTAGGGGTTCAAATCCCCTCTGGTCCACTTTTCTTTTTCCTTTCTTTTCATATTTTCTATTTAATTTGTAAATACAGAAGTTTTTTATGCGATAACTTCTTTATTTGGAAAATTAAGTTAAAATAAATTAAGAGGTAGAAGAAAATGATGTGTAATAAATGTGAAGCTATGACTGGAAGTCTGCTTTTACTTTTTGGTCTTGCATTCTTACTAGTTGATCTTGGAGTATGGGCTTTTTGGGGAATCCAATGGTATACTGTTGTGTTCTTGCTTGCAGGATTAGTAGCTATTTGTATGGGTAAATGCCCTCACTGTTGTAGTGTAAGTATGCCTGCTCCAGCTAAGAAAGCACGAAAGCGTAAAAGATAATCTTTTTTTTTCTTTTCCTTTATTTTTTCTTTGAATCAATCATTTCAAGTTTTAATTTAGCCTGAATAGACTTTTTTCCAATATTGGCATTTCTTTATAAAGGGCAGGCTGTTTTTCTGCTTAAAAATCCAAACATATATAAAGGCAAAAAGCAGTTCTTATTAGATTGGGGGCTTTGTGGGTGTTAGAAACAAACACCTGGGGAATACAAACAAATGAATCTCGATCACGTATTGAAATTAATGGATCGTAAGAAAACTTCTCATAAAGGCGAAAATGGTAAGGCCTTAGTTGTTGGGGGATCAGAAGAGTTTACTACTGCACCAGCATTGGCAGGAATAGCTGCACTTCGAGCAGGTTGTGATAGCTCAACTGTTGCTGCACCAGAGAAAGTAGCTTGGGCCATTAACATGTTTAGCTTAGATTTAATGACCTTAAAGATTCCAGGAGATACTCTTAACATTAAAAATGTGAAAGATGCGCTCCGGGCAGCAGAACTTTATGATGCAGTTCTTGTTGGGAATGGAATAACTCGCCGAGGGGATAAATTTTGTCATACATTTGTTCGCAAATGTCCACAGCTGAAAGTAATTGATGCAGATGCCCTTAAATCTCTCTCATTCAAAGATTTCTCTAATTCTGTTATTACTCCACATGAAACGGAACTTGAAATAATGCTTGTGAATAGTGGTAAAGAATTTTTACTGCAAAAATATCGTGATGCAAATTACAAAGAGCGAGCAGAAATTCTTCAAGGGAATTTGCGTTATTTCTTACAAAATAATAATGTATTGCTTGTTAAAGGAGCAACAGACATGATCATTTCTCGGAATAAAGTTGCTTTTAACAGAACTGGAAATCAAGGAATGACTAAAGCGGGAACTGGAGATATTCTTGCTGGCCTTTGTCTTGGATTTTTGTCTAAGACTGGAGATTTATTCAAAAGCGCAGTTGCTGCTTCGTTTATCAATGGATATGTTGGGGATCAATTACTTGAAAAACACAAAGGTTATTCTTTTATTGCTTCTGATATCTTAGAAGATCTAAAAGTATTACAAAAACGAGCAGAAGAACTAGGAGATAAAGAACGTATTCTCTTGAAAAGAAAGGAATCTCAGAAAAAGCATGAAGATGTACTTAAAGCAAAAGAAGCAGCATTAGAGAAAATTGCAAAAGCTAAAGCCAAAGCAATTGAAGCTAAACGTGTTGCTATTGAGAAAAAGAAATTAGCAATTTTGAAGAAACGAGAGATGGCTTTGAAGAAAAAAGCAGCAATGCGTCAAAGAAAAGAAAAATTAAGACTTCTTAAAAAGAAAAAAGCTGAAAAGAAAAAAGCGGCTCTTTTGAAGAAACGAGAGA
>CAYTOG010000010.1:0-30209 GCA_964439765.1 uncultured Methanosarcinales archaeon | reverse complement strand
GTGAAGATCTCCCCAGGCCCGCTTTCTTCTCAAAACAGATTATTCATTATATAAGAATAATATTTAAATGAAAAATTATTACTGAGTTTAAAAAATTATTCCAATAATTAAAAAAATACAAAAATTAAAACTAGATAAAATGGTTTCAGAAATTACAGCAGAACAATTGAAAGAGATCATAAAAGAAAAGAAAAATTTAATTATTTTAGATGTGAGATTTGATAATGAACTTCAATTTGGTGCAATTAAAAACTCTATTCTCATTCCATTGCCAGAACTTCCACAAAAAATAACAGAAATTGAAGAATATAAAGAAGAAAAATTAGTAGTATATTGTCGAAGTGGTGGAAGAGGAAAAAAAGCAGTTAAATTTTTACAAGAAAATGGATTCAAAGAAACTATGAATCTTGTAGGGGGAATTTTAGCATGGAGAGAATTTGATAAAGAGATTATTCCATATTAAAAAAGAAAAATTTTAGAAAAAACTATTTTTTATGTGCTATTTTCTTCAACGAGTAAACGGTTCTTCAACTCTCCAAGATACACAACTTGTTCCATTGTTGCAAGTTCTGGGTGAATAGATCCACGTTCTATACCAGCATGAAATTGCCGAAGTTGATGTGCAAGACGAGTCTCAGAAGGAAAAGCTATATTTTCCAAAATACTACCTTCACCAGAACTAGTATCAACTCGAGTATACCAATCTTGAGCTCTTTCTCCCCGATTTCTTTGATCATATGAAACTAAATGTGAAGGATTTAATCCAAATTTTATGGAACGTTGAAATGGACGTTCAGTTTCAACAAATGAACAATCAAATGTAACAGCAACCCCACCAATTTCTGTTTCAAAATATAACGCACCATCAATATCTCTAAATTGTTCCCACGTACCATATTCTGCTTCAGCAACTTCTGCTCCAAGATCTGCTACGAGCTGACCATACATTCGACGCTGAGCTTCAACATTACCATAAGGGTGAACATCGTGTTCACGACGAAATGTTGAAAATACTAATTCATCAACTGGGGGTAATGTCATTCCTTTATATTGTAATGCATGAAGCATTAAATCTAAAGGATGTATTGTTTGATCTCTTATATTCCCTGCACCTGGACGTGTGTCCATAGTTCTATTTTTCCAATATCCAACAGAAAGAGAATTATCAACTAACAAGTTAGGTCTACGTAATGCATGGCGAAATGCTTCTGAACTCCGAAGTAAATGTGTTGTTGCAACATAAGCCTTTTTCTGTGCAACAAGATCTGCAAGCGCAACAGTTTCAGCTAGAGAAAAACAAGTAGGTGTTTCCATGAGTACAGAACCAGTATGCTCTAATGCCCTTTTTGCATGTTCAAAATGAAAAGGAGTATTTGTTACTATATGAACTGCAGCACCTTCTCTCTCAACAGATCTCCAAAATGAATCTGCGCCTTTATGAAATGTTTTTTTAACGTGAGTTAATTGCCCTCTGCTTCCAGCAACTGTTTCACTGTAAGGCAAAATATCATGTGTTGCAACTAACTCAACCAATCTTTCATCTTGAAGTCTTTGAAGATTTTCTAAATGAGTTGTACCAAATCTTCCTAATCCGAGAACTGCAACAGGTTGTGCCATTAAAGGGAACTTTTAATATTATTGATTTAAATAGTTTATGGAAGTATTTCAATAACTCCAAAAATTAATGATATATTTGATCTAAACACATAAATACTTCTTCCTCTTTTTCAAACACAAAAATGGTTTCAAAACAAAAAAACCCACTAATTTCAGTGATCATCCCAGCATATAATGAAGAGCGCTATATTCTAAAAACCATTAAAAGTCTTGCAAAACAAGATTTCAAAGAATTCGAAACAATTATTGTACTTTCTGCTTGCACAGACAGAACAGAACAGGTTGTTAGCCATTATATGAAATTGCATCCAAAACAAAAAATATCTCTTGTTGTAGAACAAAATATTGGTGTGTCAAAAGCCCGTAATAAAGGAGCAAAATTCGCAAGAGGAAATCTCTTTGTTTTTGTTGATGCTGATACGCACCTAGAATCATCTTGCCTATCAAAAATACACAAATATATGACTAGTGATTATAGTATAGCAACATGCCATAGTAAACCAGACCCATGGTCTTTTTTATTATCTTTAATAGTTGGAATTAAAAATATGTTACATCGATTAAAATTCATTAAAGGTGTGCATGGCACAATAATTTGTTGGCGTGGACATTTTGAAAAAGTGGAAGGGTTCAATGAAGAGTTAGTTGTAATGGAACACAGAGACATAATCAAACGTCTTCTCGCACTAGGAAGATATAAATGGATCCCAACAGCGTATGTTAAAACTTCTATGCGCAGATGGGTACAAAAAGGAATTACTAAAACTTGTCTTTTCTGGATTCAACAAGGAATAAAACAATTACAAGGAAAAGATGTTGCAAAAGAGTATGAAGCCATAAGATAAAATGATAATAACAATTGCAGGAACTGCAGGATCAGGAAAAAGCACTATTGCAAAAAAACTTATTGAAAAACTAAACGCAAAACGGATCTATGTGGGTGGTATTCGACGTGAACTTGCAAGAGAAAAAGGAATGACCCTTGAAGAATTAAATGATTATGGTAAAACACACCCTGAAACAGATGTTAATATTGACAAAGCTTCTGCAAGAAAAGCAAGAGATATATCAAAAGAGGGGCAAACAGTTGTTGTTGAAGGAAGAACACAATTTTATTTTCTTCCAGAATCAATTAAACTATATATCAAAGTTGATCCATTGATTGCAGCAAAGAGAATTTTCAATGAAACTAAAAACAAAGATGCAAAAGCTGCAAGAAACGAAAAAGAATATACAAGTGTTGAAGATTTAGCTAATCGAATAAAACTTAGAACAAAAGAAGATACAGAACGCTACATTAAATATTATGGTATTAATGACACGGATCCAAAACATTATGATTTCGTTCTTGATACAGGTGACATAACAGCAAATGAAGCAACAGAAAAAGTAATGGAGTTTATTGAAAGTAAAAAATAAACAATCAACAGTTAAACTTATAAACAACTAGGAGCAAAAGCCAACTAACAATGACAAGCACAATTAACCAAGGAGATTTTGTAGAAGTGATTTACACTGGGAAAACAACAGATGGAATCCTTTTTGATACAAACAGTGAAGAAATTGCTAAAGCTCACAAAATACATTCTCCAAAACAAAGCTATGGGCCAGTTAAAATTTGTGTTGGCGAGCATCAAATTCTTGAGGGAATTGATCAAGCACTTGTCGGTAAAGAAATTGGAAAGAAATACACACTTAACATTCCAGCAGAACTTGGTTTTGGTAAAAGAGATGTTAAAAAAGTTCAGCTAGTTCCTATTTCAACATTCAAAGAGCATAAAGTAAAACCATTCAAAGGGTTACAAGTTGATTTTGATGGACAAATTGGTGTTGTTCAGAGAATCAGCGGTGGTCGAGTAATGGTAAACTTCAATCACCCACTTTCAGGAAAAGAATTAGTCTATGAAGTACAGGTTATGCAAAAAATTACTGACACTAAAGAAAAAGTTGTAGCTTTCCTTGGCCATATCATGCCTATTAAAAAAGAGCATTTAGATGTTGACATCAAAGATAAAAAACTAACTCTTGCTCTTCCATTCGATTTGCCAGAATCATTTACTGAAGCAATGACTGAAAAATTCACTAAAGTAATTGATGGAATTGAATCTGTAGCATTTGAAAAGAAAGAAGTCGAAATGGGAGAAAAAACACAAGAACATGTTCATGGCCCAAATTGTAAGCATGATTAATTTCTACACTTAACATCACTAAACACAACAGAGAACATTTTTCTAAGCTAAGACCACAGCACAATAAAGTTTAAATACGGTGAAGCTGGCTAAAGCCTTGAGGAAAAAGGTGGTTTTGAGGGCTAACTTTTTCTTCAGTAATTACTACATAAAACCAATGTGCTAGAAAAGACATATTGTAGTGCCCATAAATTTAGGTGAGATGTGATGGATACATATATTAATTCGCAAAACGAGAATTCTACAACTGCACAACAAGATCCAAATACAAAATCAGAAGTTCAATATTCTGATTCAAATAAACAAAAAGCTGAAAAACCATCTTCAGAAAAACAAGGAAAAGAGTTTACATTAAAGGAAATTTCTCACAATGAAGCAAATTCTAATGTTGATGAAGAACTTCTTGAATTAATTGCTCAAAATAAAACAAGAATCAAAGTTATCGGTTGTGGTGGCGGTGGAAACAACACAGTTACTAGGATTAATGAAGTTGGAATTGCAGGAGTACAAACAATTGCAATTAACACAGATGCACAAGATCTTTTGTATTGTAACGCAGAGAAAAAACTTCTAATAGGAAAAGAACTAACGAAAGGTCTTGGAGCAGGAAGCAATCCGAAAATTGGTGAAGAATCAGCAAGAGAAAATAATCATGATATAAAGAAATTTTTACATGGATCAGACATTGTTTTTGTAACATGTGGCCTTGGTGGAGGAACTGGAACTGGAAGTGCACCATATGTCGCAAGTCTTGCAAAAAAAATGGGGATCTTAACTGTTGCAATTGTAACTATGCCTTTTCAGATGGAAGGAAATCACCGATTTGAAAATGCGGTTGTTGGTCTTGAAAAATTAGAACAATCTGTTAATACGTTAATTGTTATTCCAAATGAAAAATTACTTGACCTTGCTCCAAATTTACCACTCCATACAGCTTTCAAAGTTGCAGATGAAATTTTAACAAATTCAGTAAAGGGGATTGCTGAATTAGTTACAAAAACTGGGCTTGTAAACTTAGATTTTGCTGATATTAAAACAATCATGGGAGAGGGTGGTGTTGCCTTAATTGGTGTTGGAGAAAGTGATTCTGAAAATAAAGCATTAGAATCTGTAGAGAAAGCATTAGAGAACCCATTAATTGATGTAGATATTGGAAATGCAACTGGTGCATTGATTAACATAAGTGGTGGAGAAGCATTAACTCTTGAAGATAGCAGAAAAATTGTTGAAACTGTTTCTGAAAAACTTGATGACAAAGCAAAAATTATTTGGGGAGCACAAATTTATCCTGATTTAGAAAATACTATTCGAACAATGGTAATTGTAACAGGAGTACATTCTTCACAGATTTTTGGTCCAGAAAGTTCTTATTTCTCCAGAAGAAGAGATGGAATGGAAAAAGAATTAGGAATTGAATTTATGGACCAATAAACAATCTCAATTATTTTTAATCATTTTTTACTAATTCTAAATGAGATAGTAATTATTTCACACTTTCCCTTTTCTTTCTTCAAGAACGAAGTCTTCACTAACATCAGAATCCCACTGCTCAATAACATCTGCAGATTCTCCTCTGCGATTCGTTCGCGCAACAGTTCGAATGTGAACCATATGGCCATCTATCTCTGCATGTAAATCTGAAATTTCATAGTCCTTCTCAAATGAATTAATGCGCCAAAGAACAATTGGCACAAGTATAGCAAAAAGTACAAGAGATAATATCATCCACTTATCTTTCGCAAAACGAGTAGCTTTAGTAGAAATTGCCTCGCCAGAAATTGCCCCTTCATCTCCTTCTAGGCAGATCCTTGTTTCAGTTAAAATGCTATCGACACAACCATGTTCATCATAACATGTTCGCTCACGTAATTCACCAACAGCACATTTACTTGGTTCCCAATCAGTACAAATAAATTCGCTTGTACAATCCTCATCACGATCAACCCCACCAATTTCAGTAGTGCATATTCTTGTTTCTTTAACAGCACCAATAGTGCATCCATTATCATCATAGCAATTTCGTGTTTGTATGTCACCAACAAAACAGAAATCTTCGTAACTAGAACAAGTAAAAATTGGACTACAATCAAGAATTTCTTTTTCTTCAATTTCATATTTTGTTTCAGCAATGGTGAAATAACTAAAACCAGGAGTTTCTGCAACATAATTATACCCAGAACTTGTCTCTCCAGTGAGATATGTTACAAGTTCAGTCCAACTTCCATCAACAAAACGATACATTGCAATATATTTACTAGTGACACCATTATCTTCAAGCCATTCTTTTGTTACAGTAAAATAAATTTCTGCAGATTCCACAGCAGCAGAACTTAAAGGCCCACCAGGATTTATTTCTAAGCGGGAATAAATTGCAGGATTATCAACACTTACTTTTGAATCAACATCACCTACTTCTTCAGGGAAGGATTCTTCAACCGAAACTGCAAGAGAAGGGTTAATTATTTCTCCTGCGATAGCATCTCCTGCTATATTTTCCGTAACTTCAAAAGTAATCTCAATAACAGGGATTTCTTCTGAATCTATCGGAACTTCAACTGGAACACTTGAATCAATTTCATCCCAAATAGTTTCACTCATTGTTTCAGTTTCAGTTGTTATCCCTTCGTTTACATCCTCTATTGGTTCTTCTTCGGATACAGTTGTTGGAATTCTACTTCCACCACCACCTCCCCCTACAGATGATGGAACTTCCTCATCTGGACAAGTTCCACAGTCAGTACTACAACTACTACAACTTTCGCTACTACTACAATAAGCATCTCCACAAATATCTGTTACAAAAAAAGTGATTGTTTCTTCATCGCGAAGTGAACCATCAGAAACACTAATGTTAATGCTATGATCACCAACATCAGTAATTAATGGTGTAAAATTAATCAATCCAGTACTGCTATTGATTACAAAAAGAGAGGTGTTATCAGAAAATGTGAGTGTATCTCCATTAATATCTTCTGCTGTCACAGTATAATTGAATTCTAATTCTGCTGTTGCATTTAATTCTCCAATTGGTGTTAAAACTGGAGCTATAGACCCAATAGATAAACTAGCACTTGCTGAAGCTGCGCCTGAAAGATTCATACTTGATTTGTAAAGTAACATCCCACCAATGTTAAAGAGTCCTAAAAGTATGATAATTATTGCAAGAATCCGAAGTCTGCTTGTACTACCCACCTCTTATACCAACCATAAAAAAGTCTTTTTCCAACTTATTTATACTTATTGCTTTTAATTTATCAAAGATTGGTAGGGTAATAGTTTATTTACCTAAACATCGCGAAATAGCAAAAAACTTTTAAAGAAACAAAGGACTAAACCAAACATAGCCAACTCAGACTTAAATTGCTAGTCTGAACAGCTGCATGAGGCAACAAAAAGTGCAGAGAGTATTGATACGAAAATCCAATATTCTTCTATTATTGCCTAAAGAAAATAAATACATAAAACATAGGTGAAATAATATGTCAGAAACAGAACAAGAAGAAAATTTGCTTGTTGACACTAATGAATATTTGAAAGCTGGTGTCCACATAGGAACAAAATATAAAACAAAATACATGCGTGATTTTATTTATAAGACTCGGCCAGATGGATTAAGTGTTCTTAATCTCAAAAAAATTGATGAAAGAATGCGAGTTGCCATGAAATTTTTAAGCAATTATAAACCAGAAGAAATTCTCGTGTGTTCACGAAGAGAAAATGGTTGGAAAGGCCTTAGAATTTTAAAGAAACTAACTGGTATGAACATTATTACTGGAAGATATCCACCAGGTATTTTAACAAACACTAATTTAGAAACGTATATGGAACCAAAAGTAATGATTGTATGTGACCCTTGGCCAGACAAAAATGCAATTGTTGATGCTAGCAAAGCAGGAATTCCTGTTGTTGCATTTTGTGATACAAATAACGAGCCAAACAATCTTGATTTAATTGTTCCAGCTAACAATAAAGGTAAGAAATCAATTGGTCTTCTGTTATACATTCTTACACGAGAGTATATGCGAGCAAAGGGCTTACTAAGAGGCGACCAAGAAATCGAAGGATATGAAGTTGCTGCCTTTGTAGAGGAATAAGCATTCCTTTTCTTTTTTTTCTTTATTTTTTTATTATTTATTTTATGTCTCCCAATACCCTTTCTAAGAGAAACCTTTATAAACCAGACCTAGCCCTGCCAGCTTATACTCAAATTAGGTTCAAAAGAGGACAAATCTGAGTACAAAAGGGGAAAAAAACAATAATCATACTAAACAAAGATAAACCCGATTAGGAGGAAAAATAACATAAAATGGCAAAAGAAAAAGAACACATTAACCTTGTTTTCATTGGTCACGTAGACCATGGAAAATCTACAACTGTTGGACGTTTATTGTTCGATACTGGAAACGTTGACGAGCAAGCTATGCGAAAACTCAAAGAGAAAGCACAGCAACTTGGAAAAGGCGGATTCGAATTCGCATTCGTTATGGATAACTTAAAAGAAGAGCAAGAACGTGGAGTAACAATTGATCTCGCTCACAAAAAGTTCCATACAGACAAATATTATTTTACCATCATTGACGCACCTGGTCACAAGGACTTTATTAAGAACATGATAACAGGAGCATCACAAGCAGACTGCGCAGTTATTGTGGTTGCTGCTAACGATGGTGTGAATGCACAAACAAAAGAACATTTGAAACTTTCTCGTATCTTTGGAGTTGGGCAATTATGTGTTGCTGTTAACAAAATGGATATATCTGGAGTTGACTACAGTGAAGCTCGTTACAAAGAAGTTGTTGAAGAAGTTAAGAAAGAAGCAAAAATCGCAGGTTGGCCTATTGATAAAGTACGTTTCTTACCTATAGCTTCACTTCCTGGAGAAAACATTGCAAAGAGTTCCGAGAAAATGCCATGGTGGACAGGAGATACTCTCCTTCAAGCTGTGGACAAATTCGAAGTTCCTCAAAAACCAACAGACTTACCTCTTCGTTTAGCTATTCAAGATGTGTATAACATCACAGGTATCGGAGTGGTCCCAGTTGGACGTATTGAAACTGGCCTTATGAAAATTGGTGACAAAGTAACTGTAGTTCCTGGTCGTGAAGGTAAAGGAGTTAGTGGTGAAGTAAAAACAATTGAGATGCACCATGAACAACACAACCAAGCTGGCCCAGGAGATAATGTAGGATTCAATGTACGTGGTATTGGTAAGAAAGATATCGCACGTGGAGATGTTCTTGGACACTCTGACAATGTACCTAATGTAGTTACTGAGTTTACAGCACAAATTGTTATTATGAACCACCCAACTGTTGTAACTGTTGGATACACACCAGTATTCCACATCCATACAGCACAAGTGGCTTGTCAATTTGTTGAGATTGTAAAGAAACTAGACCCAGCTACTGGTCAAGAAGTTACTGAAGGAAAAGACATCCTACGTAACGGAGACGCTGCTATTGTAAGATTAAAACCTCTTCAAGCGGTTGTAATCGAAAAGCAAGGAGAAATCCCACAGATGTCAAGATTCGCTATTCGTGATTCAGGAACAACTGTTGCAGCTGGTATGTGTATCGATCACGTAAAGAAAGATATGAGTGCTAAATAAGGGAGCAATCCTTTTTATTATTATTTTATTTTTTATATCTATTCAAATTAACATTTAACAAAAACTAACAGAGTATTTGAATCAACAACTGTTTTTAGAAAACAGTAAGGTTTAAATACAAGTGACTGAGAAAAAGGCATAAACAATGGCACCACGAGCACGAATAAAGTTAACTTCCGCAGAGATTGCGAAAATTAATCAAGTTACTTCTAGTATTCAAGAGATTGTTGAAAAAACAGGTGTTGATATGCGTGGACCAATTCCATTACCTACCAAGAAGCTTAAAGTAACCACAAGGAAATCTCCTGATGGTGAAGGGAAGGCTAGTTGGGAGCGATATTCTATGAATATTCACAAAAGATTAATTGATGTCTCAGCTGATGAGAGAACTTTAAGATTAATTATGAGAGTACTTATTCCAGAAGGCCTTAACATTGAGATCGAAATGGTTAATGTATAAATTTTTTAATAATAATTTTCTAAAATTCCTTTAATTCACATTTCTAATAATGTAAGTAGTAAGTAATTAGTTTCTTAAGAACATTTGATTCAATACTTCCACTTAGAATGTCCAAAGGCAACAAACAAGTCAAAACCAGTAACTTGAGGGGTATCACAAGCGCCATAGCAATCTCCTGCCCAAAAGGTAATCTTAAGTTCAGGAAAGCGGGCCAATAACTCAGATTGAATATCTTTTGCTTTTGGTTTAAGGCCATCAGGCAATTGAATCATTATTTTCTTGTGACCTTCTTTATCAATTGATTCGAAGAGCTGATCTAATTCCAAGTTTAAGTTAAGTTCTGCCATACTTAAAGCAAAATATTAGCCCTATTTTTAAATTTAACCAAAGATTTCAAAGATCAACCATTATTTTCGCAATGCTTAAAAAGCCGACCGCAAGAGAATATCATAAGGTGACAAAACGACCTATATTAGGACTAACAGAAGAAATAACTGTCATTGCTGGATCAAATAAAGATGCAATGAAAGAGACTGTAATGGCTAGAATCGATACAGGCGCAACTATGTCTTCAATTGATCTGAAATTTGCTGAAAAATTAGGAATTGGACCAATTATAAGAGAAAAAATGGTTAAATCTGCAAGTGGAAAAAAGATGAGACCTGTTGTAAAAGCTATTGTCAAAATTAAAGGGAATGCAATTGAAGGAGAATTTTCTCTAGCAGATAGGGAAGGGATGAAATACCTTGTGTTGATTGGACAAAACCACCTTAAACAGGGCGGATTTCTAATCGATCCACAAATTCAATAAATTAATACAAAAAAATCTAATAAAATAAAGGTTAAGAAAACTATGGGATTATCAACAGAACAATTAGTCAAAGAAGTAAAAGAACATGATGCAAAATTGCTTAATAAAGAAGTTGAAACAAAAATGCAAAAGTCAATGAAAAATACAACTAAAGAAACAGGCAATGGACTTCGTGCAGGAATTATTTCACTTGGTTCTAAAAGCAGCTTGATGACAATAGAAGCAATGAGTGAATTCTTTGAACATGTTGATCATATTAATCTTAAAGAGATGGAAGTAGTTGTTGGTAAAAATGCTGGAGTGTTCTACAAAGGAGAACCATTCGAACATTATGATTGTTTGTACATCAAAGGATCTTTTAGATATGCTCATCTTCTAAGATCAATTACAAGTATGCTTGAAGGAAAAGTACCATATCTTCCTCTTCCAGCTTCTGCATTCACAATAGTTCACAATAAATTGCTCACACATTTAGCAATGCAACAACAAAATATTCCTATGCCAAAAACTTACGTTTCACCAAACACTGAAACTGCAAAAGAATTACTCAAACGAGTAAATTATCCGATAGTTATGAAATTTCCAGAAGGCACCCAAGGTAAAGGGGTGATGTTTGCGGACAGTATTTCTAGCGCATCATCTTTGCTTGATGCACTTGGTGCATTAAATCAACCATTCATTATTCAAGAGTACGTTGAAACTGGTGGTACTGACCTGCGAGTTATAGTTATTGGTGATAGAGCTATTGCTGGAATGGAAAGAAAAGCAACAACTGATGAAAAAAGAGCAAATATTCATGCTGGTGGATCTGGAGAGTTAGCCTCATTAAGTAGAGAAACAAAAATGCTTGCAATAAAAACAGCAAGAGCACTTGATTCTGAAATCTGCGGCGTAGATATTTTAGAAGGGCCACTTGGACCAGTTGTTATTGAAGCAAATATCTCACCAGGATTGCAAGGAGTAACAGAAGCATCCGGGATTAACATTTCAAGAGAAATAGCAAAACACATGTATCAACAAACTGTGGCTATTCTAAAAACAGAAGATAAAGCACATAAAGAAATTATCAAGAAAGAAATGCAACAAAAAGAAGAAAATCGCAGCGAATTAATTACTAATCTTCAGTTCAAGGGTGAAAGAATAATCTTGCCAAAACTAGTTACAGAGATGACTGGGTTTAGTGAACTTGAAAACTACATAATTAAGAGCAAAAATGGTAAACTTGAGATTGAAGAATTCAAGATGTGAGAAGAAAAATATTAATTAACATAACTAATACTCAATCCCTCTCCGAGCATTCAATCCCTTATCAAAATAATGTTTATGGGGTTTCATTTCAGTTACTAGATCAGAGGCTTCAATAATTTCGGAAGGAACACCACGACCAGTTAACACCAATTCTACATGTTCTGGTTTTTTATCAATTAATTCTAAGATATGTGATGATTTCAATATACCAAGTTGCATTGCAACATTAACTTCATCTAATATAACAAGCTCATGATCTCCAGCCATGACTATTTCCATTGCATGTTTATACGCTTCTTCAACATAATCTTTTTGGACAGCATCATTAAGAAAACAAAAACGGCATGTGCCACATTCAATGTCTTCACGAATATAATCAAATAATTTTGCTTTTCTTTCTTTTTGAGGCAAATCAAAGAAACCTTTCATTTTCATTTGTTTTTGTTGTTTAATACAGTGACGCCCATATTGTGCTATTGAAAAATTTGGCAAATAGTTTTGTGCTGCAACAAATTCGCCAGTATATGCTCCGCCTTTCATAAACTGAACCATAAATACTTTGAACCCTTGCCCAATTGCGCGCATGGCAAGACCAAGAGATGCAGTTGTTTTACCTTTACCATCTCCAGTGTATACTTGGACTTTTCCAATTCGTTTCATTATGTGTCTACCACTTTTTTTTATTCACAAAAAATTTTACCGACTACTCAGAACTTGCACATCACGGCTTCCATCACGGTATACTGTAATTCCTTTACAACCAAGTTCATAGGCTAACATAAACACTCGTTGGATATCATCAACACTTGCTCCATGAGGGAAGTTAACTGTTTTGGAAACTGCACAATCTAAATGTTTTTGAAAAGCAGCTTGCATTTTGACGTGATCTTCTGGACTCAAATCCATTGCTGTTACAAAAATTTTTTTCACTTCTTCAGGTATACCTTCAACATCTTGAATTGAAGAACGACCAGCGATCTTACGAAACATTTCTTCCGAGTAAAACCCATGCTCTTTAGCAACTTCCTCAAAATAAGGATTAACTTCTAAAAATTCAAATCTTGCAGTTTTTCGTAAAAAAGAGATTCCATAAATTGGTTCAATTGAAGGACTACAAGAAGCTATTAAAGAAATAGTTCCAGTTGGAGAAATCGCAGTAAGTGTTGCATTGCGTTGTTTATACTCTACCCCTTTATCTTTAAGCAAAGATTCATCAAAATTCAAAAAGACGCCTCTCTCTTTTGCAAGTGCTTTTGACGCTACCCTTGCTTCTGTTTGGATAAAACTCATTAACTTCTCTGCAAGATTCAATGCTTTGCGTGAATTATATGGGATTCTAAGCATAAAAAGAAGATCAGCAAATCCCATAAGAGATAAACCAATTTTACGATTCCCAGAAACTATCTCTCTTGTTTGCCGCAGTGGAAATGCATTCACTTCCGTAGCATCATCCAAAAAGCGTACTGCCAAATGCACTGTTCGTTTAAGTTTTTCAAAATCAACTTCTCTTCCAGAATTATCTCCAAACACATGTTTAGATAAATTCACTGAACCAAGAATTATTGATTCATTTGCAAGCAATGGATACTCCCCACAAGGACTTGTTGTTTCACATTGTCCAAGACTAGGAGTTGGATTACTCCGCTCATTATTCATTCGATCTAAAAAAACAATTCCTGGATCACCATTTTTCCATGCCATAAGGCCAATTAAATCAAAAATTCTTTTAGAATTAAGAGTTCCACAAACTTCCCCTGTTTGAGGGTCGTATAAATTATAATCGCTACGGCGTTTCAATGCCTGCATAAATTCTTCTGTAATCCCAACAGAGAGATTGTAATTTGTAACGGTATCTCGCTCATCTTTAATAGTTATAAAATCAATAATATCAGGGTGGTCAACTCGAAGAATGGCCATATTTCCACCTGCTCTACGTGCCCCTTGTTTTATTTCGCTTGTTGCTCGATCAAATATTTTCAAAAATGCAATTGGCCCAGACGCAACGCCAGGTATTCCATTTACACTATCTCTACGTGGACGAATCGAAGAAAAACTAAAACCAGTTCCTGCTCCGCGCTTATGAATAATTACTGCATCTTTAAGTGTTGTAAAAATCCCTTCAGTACTGTCTTCAAGCGGCAAAACGTAACAACTGCTAAGAAGACCACCGCGTTTTCCTGCATTCATAAACATTGGAGAGTTTGGTAAAAATTCTAAATTCAACATCATGTTCAAAAAAAGTTCTTTATATTTCCCTTCATCACCATCAAGCCTTCTCTCAGCAAGAGTAACGTGGCGCGCTACTCTCTCAAACAATTGCCGTGGAGTCTCATCAATATTTCCATGATCATCTCTGTGTAAATAACGTGACTCAAGAATTCTAATTGCGTTCAAGTTCAATTTACAATCGTCTGTAACTCCAGAATGAAACTTAGCTTCACGCATTTGTTTTCGCTTATAACGATACACAATAAAACTTCGAGCAACATCTGTTTGTCCTTCTTCCATAAGAGTTTTTTCTATTAAGTCTTGAATATATTCAATATCAGTTGGTTCTTCACCAGCTAGTTCCACATAATCAACTACCATATCACTTAGAAGTTTACACGTAGAACTACTTTGTTTTCCAACACTTTCAAAAGCCTTGCAAATCGCAGAAACAACTTTTGCTTGATCAAATGGGACAACACTCCCATCTCGTTTTCTCACAGTATCTACCATAGTAATATCCTCAAATATTTAGGTTATTTATTTTAATTATTAATGGAACTTTTGCTACATAGTAGTTATAGTAAAATGTCCATTCCCCAGTGATCTACCTGTATCAAAACTATATAAATCTATATCTTCATGAGTTTATAAGAAATCTAATTTTAAAAAAGTAAACAATTATTCCAAAGGAACTCCTGTCCAAAGTGTCCAATCTTCAGATGGTGAATACGCTCCAAATGTGAAATAAGCTGGTTGGTTCTGTCCAAAGTGACCATACTGGATACTTCCCCAACTCTTTCCAGTTGATGTTGCTCGACTAAAACTTGTTCCTGTTCCTTTAATGGGTGTGCCAAAATGGCTCCATGTTTTCATTACACTTTCAAACCCACCATTATCTGTTGTAAAGTCAGCTCCAGGTTCAACTATTAATTCTCCTTTGTAACCATTTTCTTTCAGAATTTTAACCATCTCTTTAATAGGAGTATTTCCTTCTCCAGGAGCCAAATGCTCGTCTTGGTAACCATAATTATCATCAAGATGAACATGGCCAATTACTCCTGCTTTTACCATTTTACCAGTCATTTCTAAAGCCCATTTGTTAAAGTCTTTATCATTTTGTTCAGGATTCTGAGTTGGATCGCCTTTCCAATATTTACGCCACATGTTCATATGTCCAGTATCAAAAGTCATAGACAAACTTTGTTTAGAAGCAGTTTGTGCGTCCTTTAAATTATGGCCTTTTTGCACCATCAAATCAACCATTCGTTCCCGAGATTTTTGTACTAAATCAATTATTTCATCTGGGTGTGCTCCATACGCTTCAGGGAACAAATTTTCCATCGCAAGATTAAGATTTTTCTTAAGCTGTCCTTTCCGCTCTAATTCTCTTGATTTTTCATATGCATAAATCCCACCACGAGCATAACTGTCATGCGCTTCTTTAAGAGCATAAGTTTGTGCACTTTGAATATGCTTGAGTGTTTCCATTTGATCTTGTGCCTGACTCATTTGTCCTGATGCTGAATCCCGCGCTTGTTTAATTCTAGATTGAACACGATTTATTTGGGTGTCAAGTAATTCAGAAGGATATTTTTCAGTAGGGGGAACAAACTCACTAATTTGTTGTGATTTTCTAAGACGCCACTTCTCTTCTTCATCAGTTGACTCTTCAATTTTTTTATAAATTTCTTTAGCCTTCTTCAGTTTATCTAACATTTCAATATTCTCTTCAAAATCTTGCATGTATGTTGATGCCCATGCTCTTGAGTTAGCAGCATTAGTTTCCAGAGAAGAAATAACATGTGCTTCTTCTTCAAACACTTCTATATCTTCTTCACTTTTTACATCCTTAAAACGTCGCCACATCGATTTATCCCATGAACCATTTGTGTCGTTACGATGTTCACGCCAAAACTTTCTTGCTTCTGATGTTAATTGCTCAGCCTCTTCACCAAGTTTGTCCCATGTCAACTGTTCAATCTTGAAACTTTGTTTTTCATTATCCCAGATTGGAACTCTTGTTGCCCGATCTACTTTATTCCCCCAGTAATCAATATAATCTCCTTCCCGAACAACTTCCCCATGTTTATCAGTATAACTTCGTCCACCTTCTTTATCCCAAAATTTATCTCCTTGCTCAAATTTTTTCCACACTGGGCGAGAAATTGTACGGCCTTTCCTAGCTTCAGTAATAACTTGTCCTGTTCTGGTATCTACTACTTGATAACTTCCTCTCTCATCTTCATTTTCATACCATTCAAATTTATCTTTCCATTTCTCATCTTGATTCCATCTTGCACTTTTCATTGGACGTTGATATTCTCCTGTGTGTACAACAACTGGTCCACCTTGTCCAACATCTGCTGCAAATTCAAGAGCTCGCTTTATTTCTTGCACACTCATTTCTTTGGATTCCCGTGAAAATCCTTGTTGACCTTGTCCTGAAAGTCCAGATACACCAACTGAAGTGTGTGTTGTAAAATCAACTCTATTTGCTTTGGCTGCCTCACGAAGTGCTTGCCGTTGTTTTAGACCATACATACCTGCACTATGGCCACCTTGACCACCTTTTCCGCCTGGGCGGTTTCCAAGACCAAGTTCTAATGTCTTTGCCCCTGTTCTGATTTTAGCTAGGATTCCAGGAACTGTAGAAGTTGATCCAAGGCCCATAAGAAAACTCATTCCAAACTCCCCTGCTTTTACACCAACATCACCAGTTGATCCACCAGTTCCATGGTCTTGTCCACAGTGATGGTTCCCTCCATCAGAATGTCCTTGATCTCCACCACTACTTTCTCGATCCATTGCAGAGAAATATCCTGTTGCAAATCCAGAACCCGAACCAATTTCAACCATTTAGTACCACCATTAACAACTATTTATTAAAATTAAAAAACTACATTTTGAAGAGAATAAAACTATATTAATCTTGTGTTTGTTCTTATTATTTATACAAATCATTGCCTGGAGAGTTATCTTTTCCTGCAACATACATTGCACTGACTTTATCCTTCATAGAAAGTGCAACAGAAGCTGCTTTTGCTGTTTGATCACTTGTAAACGCATAGTTTCCAGCTTCAACATCAGCTAGTTTTCTCTCAATTGCACTTTGCAGCTCTACTGCATGTTGTGCTCTATCAGCTGAGACATATCCTGCTTCAGATGAAGACTCATAGACATTTTTCATCTCACTGTAAAGTTGAGTAATGGGTTCTCGACTCATTCCTACAATTTGCTGTTGATACTGCATTGCAAGTTCTGTTTCTGCAGGTATTCGAACAGCAGGCCCACCAACTGCTTCAGATTGAACTGTTGCTTCTAAACTGATCTCTTTTGTCTTAGTAGCTTTTGATTCAAGGGATTCATTTGAATCAGTAGAATCTTGAGCATCCTTTTTTTTTCCTTTATGAGTTCTAAGAATTTCTTTTTCAGGGGCACTAAGTCCTTCTTCAGACAATTTTGCAACTTGATCTATTGGGACTTTTTCTTCAAGTTCCTTCTCAGATCTAATTTGGCTTGTAGCATTTTTAATTTTTTGTTTGAGCTTTTCAAGTTCTTGTTTCTTCTTTAGCTCTTCTCTCTCTAAGTCTTCAAGTTTCTTAAGAGCAATTTCAGCTTCGCCATGTGCCATGAATAGATGAAAACGATAGAACTTTAAAAGAATTTAGCAAATAACTTTTACCAGGTAATCATCCTATGGGCTTTCTTGAAAAAGTGATATGCACCCCATGCATTACCATGTGCTAGAAATGCTCCGTTCCCTAATTTCTTTTTTGATGAAGTTGATTTGCTTTTTGCCTTTGGAGGATTTAAAAAATCTCCAAAAAGGCGATATTTCAAAGGAACTGCTTCTTTCTTCAAGGCAGGAGCTTTCTTTTTTTCTTTTTTTGTATCAAGACCACACGCTTCTTCATAATATCTTTCTAATTCAACACCAAGCCCTTTCATTGACGCAAGAACTGATTGAGAAACATTTCCAAGTAATTCTAAATTTTCTTTCTTTTTCATTTTTTTATATCTCTCAATATCCTCTTTATTCCATGGGTATACTCTAAATTGCATATCAACTTCCCCAACATGCACCGGGCCACGTTGATATCCTTCTTGTACAAATTTCATATGTGGTCTTGTTCTATACTGAAAAGTAACCATAACACAATGAGTTTTTTCTGGGTGATGTGCAATAATTTCTATATCAATCATTGCACTTTCAAAAGCTGAAATCAACTCTGCTGAATCTTGATGTGCACCTTTCAAATGTAAACGTTGTACTGTTTTCAAATATGGTTTCATCCAAGTGACATACATTTGAATAATATCAAAATGTTGCCGCAAGTAACGTAACTGAAACTGCCGACGGTTTTCGTGTTCCTTACTTGTTCGTTTCTTCCATTCCAAAAATTGACGAAGATGCCTTAGCAAAACTCGCCTTAAAGAGATATTGAAGTCAGTAAGTCCATCAACATATTTCTCCATCTCCACTGCATCTTTAAATGGAGGCGCATCAAAAAATAAATCTGGTAGTGCAACAAATTCTAATTGAGCCGCCATTCCAAAAACACTTGCAGGACTTTTTCCTCCACCTTGAACAAGATCAACAAATAGTCCTTTCAATGTTATTTCATCAGCATTTTTACGATCTTTAAGAGGTTTTGATATTTGAGATTTACTTCCTCTGTAATATTCACGCCTCTCATCAATAATTCGAAGTTCTCGAACCATTTGAAATAATTCTTTGATCATTTTACCAACGGTTGCTAAATACTGACCAACTTTGTCTTGTTGTACTCCAAGGCGTTGTTGAGTAACTCCGAAGAATGCAGAATTTTCACTAGCAGAAAATGTGTCTTCTACTTTTTCAATAAGTGGATATTTATGATGAAAGAGATCAAGAATCCAGTAATATGGTTCTTCAACACTGAGGTCTTCAATTTCATACCTTAGTTCATAGCGTTTTTCTGATCGAGGAAATCCAGTTGGGAGAAATTCCTCATTAATGATTTCATAGATTTCTTCTTCGAAACCAAATTCCTTCAAAAGCTCGCTACTAACCATTTTACCTCAAAAGAGAATAAAGATTGCTATGTTTAAATGTGTTTCGTCAGGAGAGATAAATTACACACTCCCCAAAACAAAAAACCACAAATCTTCCTTTTTATATGATTCAAGTAGATAAAAATCTTTCAAGAACCTTTGTTTCCACCCATCAAACGATAACTGCTTCTTTTCTTGTACTTGATGTAAATCACTAACCCCAGTAGCTGATAAGACAACAATAAATTTTCCGCCACTAATAAGAACACGCCTAACTTCAGAAAATACAAACTCCAAATCAGTTAGATAATTCAAAACAAACACTGCAGTAATACAATCAAACTTCTTTTCATTAAATGGCCATTTTTTCTCCAAATCACCAATTACTTTTTGGAAAGCAGTTTCATTGAATGCAAGCATTTTTTCTGAACAATCAAATGCTACAGAAGGCAAATAACAATAACTTCCACTTCCAATATCAAGATTCTTTTTTTCAGCCTTGCAGTGTTTCTTGAGTTCTTTTTGAATTAATTCTCTTTTCTCTGAATCAATTTTCCTTTGCCACATAAAAGCTGCTGCGTTCCAAAAGGCTTCTTTTTTTAGTGGCCATCCTTTCGCCCATGAAACTTGATTTGCAGTTATCTCTACATCAGCTATTTCAATTGCTCCATGTTGCAACTCAAGCAATTGAAGCAAGAGTCTATCTTCTTTGGGTGTTTGATGTGACATAAGAAGAATAGAGGAAAGCTACTATAAAAATAAATCTCTTCTACAATAAAAACACAAAGAACTATACTAAGTAAAAAGGACTAGACAAATAGTGCTAAAGCAAAATCATTCCAAAAAATGAGGTTGAAGACCTAACTCAGAATCAGAGGATACAACAAGTTGTAATTTTTTTAATCCAGATTCATCCCCTTGTTGAGGGATATGTGTGATATGAATTTTGCAACCAATTAATTCGCCCAAACAATCATACGCTCTTTTTGCAAGAGGTGCAGTTAGTGCTGCAATACTAATTAGAACCAGTACCTCACCAGAAGTCAAAGACAATGTATCTTTACCCAATGTTTGTTTATAATGCATCATTTGTTCAATAAACACTTTTGATAACACTTTTTCTTCATCAGGAATCCCTGCTAATTTCTTCAGTGCTTTAAGAATAACTGCTGACTCTGCATGTAGTAAAATAGAATTACTACCTAAAACAATATCTCCACTTGGTAACTCAAGAGCTGCACCACAGTAAATCCCTTTGTTCCCTTTGTTCTTTTGCAAAGCTTCCATCTTTGCCTTTCGTGCATCTTTTGCTAATTGATAATCATCTGGATTAACATTTGATTTACGAAGAATTTTATCCATATATTCTGTTGTCTTATTGGATTCTATCCCTAGAATAAATTCCTGTTTATATCTATAAAATCTTCGCATAATTTCTTCTTTTGAATTTTTAATGACAACATTGTCATCGATGATTCCTTCCTTTGCCATGTTTACACCCATGTCAGTAGGAGAAAAATAATTGTTCACAAAATTTTCTTCCTTTGTTATTTCTTTAAAGATTTTTTTTAGTATCTGAAAGTTTTCAATATCTCGATTATAATTAATTGCTTTAATCCCATACTTTTGTAAATGAAATGGGTCAATCATGTTATAATCACCAAGATCTGCAGTTGCAGCTTCATATGCTGTGTTCACTGCATGATCAAAAGGTAGATTCCAAATTGGAAATGTTTCAAACTTAGCGTAGCCAGCATTAATCCCTTGTTTCTGTTCATGATAAATTTGTGACAAACAAACTGCCATTTTTCCACTTCCACCACCAGCTCCAGTAACAACTAAAAGTGGTGCTGTTGTGGAAACAAATGGTTGTGAAGGAAATCCTTCTGGTCCCAAAATTTTTTGAATATCATGTGGATACCCTTCAATCTCTTTATGAAAATAAACCACATTCCCAGTATTTTCTAATTTTCGTTTAAAACGAAGAGCAAGATTTTCTCCTTCATACCGTGTAATTATCACTGCTGAAACTTTTAGACCTTTTCTTCTGATTTCAGAAATCTCTTTTAGAGCTTGTGCATCATATGTTAATCCAAAATCATGTCTGATTCTTCCTCGTTGAATATCTTTAGCTGAGACACAATAAATAATCTCTAAATCATCTAATTTTTTGAGAAGTTGAACTTTAGCATCTGGTTTATATCCTGGAAGAACTCTTTGCGCATGACTATCACACAACAGTTTCCCTCCGAATTCTAAATAAAGTTTGTTTTCAAACTTGGAGAGCCGCTCTTTAATTTTCCTTGTTTGAAATTCTAAATATTTTTCTGTATCAAAACCAATCTCCATAATCTTTGGAGACAAATAAGAGTTTTTAAAAGTTTTTATACTCTCGTTGTTAGATTATTCACTCACAACAAAAACACAAAGAACGTACTAAGTCCAACTGCTGCAAAACCGGCAAGGAAACTACCAAACCATAACACGATCCCAAGTAAAAGGGCTCGACCAATACCAACAAAAAACTGTCTCCACACAAAATATTCCAGAACTGATCCTGTTTTTTTAGCTTGATTATATTCTAACGCCAACAATGGTGCTTGCAAAGAGCTACTTGTAAGCGATTGAAAAAGTGACATACCAATAATTCCACCCATACTTGCAACAAACCCCCTAAAAATCCAACCAATTGATTCTGGAACTGCTGAATATTGAACAACTTTATGTCTTCCAAGAGTATCACTTTTCTTTCCAATAAAAAATACTAAAAAGGCAGTAATTAATGCCATAAGTGTTCCAATCACACCAAGAGTCAAGTAACTTTGAAGTTCTAAAAAAATGTAGAGTGGCCAAAGAACACCTGTTGCAATAATCCATCCCCCCCTATACAGATAATATAATGCTAACCGAATATTAAGAGCTTTGTACAATTTCTTCCATGAAAAAGAATGAGTGCTATGATGATCTGAACTCATAAACAAAAAGAATGAAGAACAAAAAAGAATTACAACAACAAGAATAAATACAGAAGGGAAACTAAAATAATGAATAAAACCACCACCAAGTAATGGGCCAAGCATTAATCCAATGATTTGTGCTGCTTGAAGAGAACCAACTTCTGCACCACGTGATTTAGAATGACTAATTGATTGAAATTCTAAATGAACACCAATATTAAAACTTGCAATCCCAAGTCCAAGTGCTAAAGCAATCCAAATAAGTGGAAAGTTATATGTTGGAAGCGCGTAGAGAAGATACAAGTATAATATTTGAAATGGAACACTAAAGATGATCATATGTTTATATCCTACTCTAGCAGACATTAGAACAAGAAATGGAGAGCTAAAAGCAAGAATTAATGCGAAGTACACAAAAAACATCAATACTTCTGAAATTGTATATCCAAGTTCCCAATAAAGATATGCAGGAACGAATAAAGAAATGATACTAAATGCGAAGGCTCTAAGACAAATAAAGAGATTTAATTGTGTTAATTCTGAATGTAAAAGGTATTTCCACGACTCTGGAAGATGAATGTCTGCATGTGGCATGTAATTAATAAATAAATTCTCCTTCATAAAGGTATCTACTAAAAGATTTTACCAATAAGTAAAAAGATAGTATAAGTGAAGTGAGCCTGCCCGGATTTGCACCGGGGATCTCCCGCGTACTGAGAAATAAAAGATTTCTGGGCGAAAACTTCGTTTTCAGGTCAGGCGGACGTCATAGCTACTAGACCACAAGCTCGTGAATAAATTAAACCGCTAATTCTTTCTTAAGTGTTTTGCTTCAACAGAAACAGGATCACTTTTTTATACTCAAATGATTTCTTTTATACAACAATGTCAGAACCACAAGCACCCCCATTGTACCAACTTCAACTACACAAAAGTAGAATTCTCATACCAAAAACAATTTCTCTTATAATTCTCTCAGCTCTTTTTTATTTTGGAATTATTATCAACCTTTCTCTTTTAAGTTTAGATAGTGATTTAGAAGGAACTGTTAAATTTGCAAGTGTAGGAGTCATTCTTCTATTAATACTCATGGGAGTTGTATTAAATCTTGGAAAAGTAAAACATGGTGCAAAGTTTTTTCCAGATCATTTAGAAATTGGTCATAAAAAAATAAAATACTTACAAATTCAAACTATGGAAAAGAAACAAAACACATTAGATAAAATATTCAAAACATACTATATCAAATTTGATAAAAAACATGAAATAGATGCTATTCCAATAAGTGTTGATATTCAAAATTATTTAGGACAATTAATCAACTATGCAAAACAGCAGCAAATGCAAACACAAACTGGACAATACAGAAGGTATTAATTCCCAATACCCATAAACTTTTGCTGCACAGTTTCTTTTGAAACTGAAGACAAACGTTTCTTTGCAAAATCAGGATAAAAAGGAATAATCAGTGGTACAGCAAACCGAGTAAAAACTGATGTTACAATAGCTTCTCCGATATCTAAACTTGCAATAGTTCTAGAATCATCTGATAAATCTTGTGCTGAACTTTCAATAACAGCTGCTCTTTCAGCACCCATTTCCATTCCTAAAATAATTTTAGTGTTCATGTTAGCAAGAACTGATTTTGGAATTTCTGAAGGTAGTTGTGTAATTGCAACAAGACCAACTTGGAACTTTCTACCCTCACGTGCTAAAGTATCAAAAATATTTGTTCCTTGCTCAAGAACTTTTTTCCCAAGAACCCGAGGTGCTTCTTCCAAAACAATAGAAATGACTGGTTTATTTGCAAGCTCCCCACTTTGTTTATATCGTTTGTACATTCTCAATGCTTCTGATGCCACCATACTTGCAACCATAACTTCAAGTGCTCCTGAAAAGAAACTAGTATCAACTATAACTGTGTGTCCTTGTTCTAATTCTCTGCAAATATCTAAAATGGTATTTTCTCCACCAACAAAACGGAAAATTCCTTCTGTTTGAACTGTTCCATTAACAAGATCTAGACTGAGAAGAGATAATAATTTTCGTTTGACAACCGCTATTGTATCTTCATGAAAACGTACTCCTTCAATATGCCGCTCTTCAAGAAGTGATTGAATCCAATTGTCACCAAACTTTCGATAATACACATACAATGCTTGACGTTGTGGGTCTGAAAGTGTAACTGCCCCTTGAAAATATTCTGGCTTTAATATTTTCAAATTAATAACTAAACTACGTGCCCCAGGAGGAGGATTTGTTGGTGTGTAATATACAACACCTTTAGGTGAAGGATGATCTTTAAGTCCAAGTTCACTTCGGCCATAATATTCATCGTGCGGATCAAGAACAAGCATTCCAACATATTCTTTTGAGAGAGAATCCCATAAAATATCTTTCATTAAATTAGATTTTCCTTTCCCAGTTGATGCTGCAACAAGTACATGATGACTAAAAACTTCACGGCCAGGCAAAAACAAATCAAACCCAAGTGATTTTGAACCACTTCGAAGTTCACCTAAGTACAATGGATTTTTTGGTGTTGTAATAAAACGCAGATCATGTGATGTAACTGATCTAACAGTTGCAAAAAATGGTGGCATACGTTTGCATGTTTTGCAAGTATTACTAACACTCAAGAGTGGTTTAAGTCCAGCAAGGCGATAATTTCTTTGGTTTGGATCAAGTAATTCAAATTTTCCATCATCTTCAAGGTTCATACCACTAATCATTTCTAAATTTGAAGAACTAATTTGTGAAGAATAAGAGAGGTCATAAACTTGCAGTAAAAATGTTTCACTATTAGCATCAATTGCGAGTATTTCCCCTAGTTCAACTGAAACATCACTCTTTACTCGCATAATAAGTTTAGAGTAGTCACCTGCAACTATTTGCCCTTTGATCATAAATTAACCAAAGATTCCAGATACTTAAGAATCTACTGCTACTACAGTAAGTAGATAAAAATAACAAACCACAGGCTGCATTTGAAACAATAAACTTTATAAACCAGGCCCAATCCAAACAGCAATAATGGAAGCAACCATAATGCACTTTAGACAAGGACGTCACCACGTTAACTCTAAGCAGATGATTATCAAAGTAGCAGAGACTGCTGAAGAAGCAGAGAAAACTATTGGAAAATCTGTTTCTTGGACAAGTCCAACAGGAAAAGTCATTAAAGGAGAAGTCTCTGCATTACATGGCCGAAAAGGGAATGTAAGGGCAATTTTCAAAGGAATTGGTCTTCCAGGACAATCTTTGGGCACAAAAGCCAAAATTGAGTAAATTCTACACAAATAGATGATATAATGGCAACCATAAATTTTATTCTAACTGTTTTTCCATACATCCAAACCCTTTGTTACTTATTAGTGACAAAAATATAGGAAAGTTTATAAAGTAACACTACTTCTAAGGAGTTATGAGACGTGGAATAGTTTTACCTGGCGACCCTGATTATGAAGGGACATTAAATGCAGTTAACAGAGGAGAACAAGTTGACACTATTTTGAACCAAAGAGTGCCAATTGTTGGCCAAGGAACTACAACTCCAAAAACACCTTCTTTAAGAGTATTTCATATTTCAGATACACATTCTGTTGATCCAGAAAATGATCCATATCTTTCTGCAGTTGAAAACCACATTGCAACTAGACAAAGTGGAGATGAAGCTACAAGATATCATGCTATGACAACACCAGGAGATTTTCTTGAACTTACTCCAAGAGGAGAAGCTGGAACAATATCTCGTGCATTTGAAAAAATTGCAAGAAGAGTAGGAGATATTCTACAACAAGAAGAACATCAAACTGCCTTATCTTCACTAAGAGATGCTGCAAAAGCAGAGTTTGATGAAATTGTAAGAGTTAATGGAATTACTGAAACTACAAGAGGAGAAGATCTTGATCCAAAAGTACTTGCTAAAATTCAAAAATTAAGTGAGCCAGAACAAGAATATGTTACAAAAATCCAACAAGAAGTAACTGAAACTATGATTGGCTCAAGAGAATACACACTTGATGATCTTTTAGGAGTAATTGAAACAGACTATGCTGCAATTGGAGAAAGATTCAAAAGAATTAAAGATTCAGGAATTGAAATTCTTGCAGTACCAGGAAATCATGACACACAAGCAGTCTATGGATTAGATGTTGATAATGGTGGGCCATTTACTTTTGTTGATAGAAGAAAAGCAGTAACATTGAATGGTTATGACGGAACAGAGTTCACAATCCAAGGAGATTTAAACTCATTTGAAGTCCCAGCTATGTTAAGTCAATTTATTCAACAATTAGTTGCTCATAAAGATGAAACAAGAACTCCAGGAGACATTTACCTTGACTATAATTCAGGATTATGTTTAAACGCAACAAACCGCCCAGAATATGAACGTGGAATTGATAATTTAGTTCTAGCTGTAGGAAACACTAAACAGAGAGCAGAAGAAGTGAAAGCTTCTCAACAAGTTGCAAGAGATCGTTTAGGAGATGTTGGACAAGCAGACATTTATCTAGCTCACAAAGTAACAGGCTACGCTGGAATGGGAACAGGAGACGTTGCTGCTGAATATTCAGCAAACTCCGCAACGGTTTTAGCTGGCCATGAACATCAACTTCAAATTGGAAAAATTCGTGGAGAACAAGCACTTATTGATGAAATAAGATTAACGAATGAAACCGAGATGGTAGATGGAAATGAAGTAAATGTATTCTATTTCGATGGTGATGAACCTTTGCAACTAAATGCAGGAAGAAACATGGCACTTGAAGTTGTCTACAACACAGGAAAAGAAGTTGAAGAAGTTATTGTATATGCCATGGTTGAAAAACGAGCCGCTTAATCTTTATTTTAATATTATCTTCTACGGCGTTTACCTTTAGCAACAGGACGTAATTCATATTCTCTTTGTCTCTCCTGGGCACCTCTCCCACGGCCACCACCTTGAGCAGCAGCTTCAGCACGTGCTTGCCTTTCAGCTTCAGTTCTATCTCTTGCTTCTTCTGTTGCACCAGTCCTTGCTTGGCCCCTAGCAGCATCTCTTCTTTCAGCTTCACCTTGAGCCCTAGTTGCTGCAACCTCTCTTTCAAGAGCTTCTAGTTTTGCACTGATCCTCAATGTTTTATTATCGTGAGCTTCAATGTATCTGCGAACGCTAGAATACAAACTTGCAATGTAATCTGCAATTTTATTTGCACCTTTACGAAATTCTGCAGACTTCTTACGAAACTCTCTCTCATTATCTCCTTCTTTTGGAATATTGTCAGATAGGTATTCTGGTATCTTATCATACACAGCATCAATTGCTGCATGTAATTTTTGTAAGCTTTCAGTCAGATCATCTTCATGATGTCTATGTGCACCACGGGCATTACGCCGAGCACTTGAAAGTGCACTGCGTAAATCGCCAACGCCACTTTTAGCTCGATCAATTTCTCGTGGAGTATCTGTATGGAATCTCTCTTGTAAATCTTGTGCTGCTCTAAGCGCCCTATCAAGGAATCCAGAACTTTTGTCTAAATACTTTTTACGATTCTCTAACTTATCTTGTTTCTTTTTATGCTCTTTTCTCTCATCAATTAATTTTTTCACGCCCTGACGAAGTTCTGCACCACGTTTATTCCAAGCTTCATCTTCCTTGCCATCAGAAAAAAAGATAAAACGGAATCCATAATATGCTATAAAAAGTAATGTGAAGAGTTGAGCCCATTCTATGAACTCTGTTACTGTTCCAAGTACAATATCATATACCATTCTTTTTATTCCGTTTTATGCGTATTAACCAACAATTGGTGCATAATGACTCATTGCTGTTAATATCCAAAGTAAAATACAGCAAAGTAAAAATTTAATGAAGTATGTTGCTCGAGTATCTTTTGTTGCTTCTCCAGGGATATTCATGATCATTGCAACAATTGCAACAATAGGTGCTGCAATTAAACCAAATCCAACAACTAATCCAAATCCGCCACCAGCTGCGAGTAATACCTCAACTGGCAAAAAGACCATTGTGATAAGTGCAATACATGCAGAGATTACAATTGCATGATTTCGTTGTAAAAATTGTAATTGTTTTCCTTTCCCACCCATAAATGTAGTAAGGGCAAACATAATTGTAAAAAACCAAAATTCCAATAAGAAAACGAGTGAACATCACAATCATGCTTCCATTTGGAATACCAAGAAAACTAAGGGAACCTATTTCAACAATAGAGCGAAATAACTCTCTCACCCTGCCGCCAATATTTGCATGAACTAATGGAGTTGCGAGCAACGTTGCAACTAGTCCAACAAGCCACCTCTTTTTCATAAGGTGAAAGAACACTTTTTGCTTTATTAAATTATCTTCTAAAAACACTTTTTGAGAAGTTATTTGATGGAAATATAAAAGAAATTGCTGTGATTAAATAATAATTTTAAAAAAAATCTCAAATATTTCCTTCAATGTTTTCGTATAAGAGAAGAAGAATTTAATTAAAAAGAAAAAAAGAAGGAAAAAGAAAAAAAAAAATTATAACTTATTCCTACTAATAAGCTTTCGAACTCCAGCAATTATCCCTTGAACTTCTTTATATGACCTTGTTTGTTTTTTATAGATGTCATTAAGTGAAGTCAAAAAAGGGCCCAAAGAGGTTGAGATTGCGCTCAAACGATTAGCTAAAGTTATTGTTCCTCCTGAAGGAATTGGCGTTGCAAGAGCAATAGGAGTAGCGCCAGTAAAACTCTCTATTGCTTTCACTTCTTTTCCAATTGTCCCAGTGTCACGAAGACTCCTATCTAAACCAGGTAAAGCATTGGTTATATCATCATGAACTTTCAATAAATCTGCTTCCAATGCTTCTAAGCCTCCCCGACTTAACAAAGCTAAAGCCTCTTTCTCAACTCCTTTCCTTCTAGCTTCAGCCATTAACTTTTTCATGCCTCGCTCTTGACGGAAAGTGGTTCTTTTTAGCTTCTTCAATTCTTTTGCTGCTGCTTTGACTTCATCAGAGAATTCCTTATACAACTTTTTAAATTCTGGTTTGTCTTCAATCCCATCAGGAACATTCACTTGTACATTATTGACTTCGTTCTGGAACATCTTAGCTGCTTCCAATGCTTTCTCAAGAAGCTCATGCTCTTTTGTTTCTTCAATATACTCATTAAGCAATCGAGTTTTCTCACGAGTAGCACTATCCAACCTAATGTTATGTTGTTTCTTTGCATCACTAAGTGGAATTTTATGAGCCACATGTTTATTCCAAAGTCCAAGTACTGGGCTATCTTCAGTTGGACTTAATGGAATCATCTTAAACAATTCAATTACCAAGACCAACAAAGTAGCTGCCGCAACAACCATTATTGGCCATTTCATACTTGCCATAGCTGTTGAATATATCCCTATGCCAGTTGTACCACCTAATGTTCCAGCAGCTCCACCTACAACCCAATCATACATTGTATACAAGATATACAATTGAAGAGCGAGTAGAAATGCCCTAATTCCAGGGTGATCATCAAATACTTTGTAAAGTAAAATTAATGCACCAATTGGAATTGCTAAAACAATTAATGAAAACAACGTCCCATAAGCTGTTGCCATTGCAACAATTACTTGACTTGGAATAAAAATTGTTCCAACAACTGAAAAAAATACTGCAACTGCTGCTGCAACACCTTGACCAAGCTTTAAACCACTTGCTAATTTAAAAAAGATTAAACCAAGTGCAATTAAAAGTAGAAATCTAATTAATCCTTCAAATGGATCACTTACAACTGGTAAACCAATCCAATCAAAAAACTGTAATGTTATTATATCTTGAATAACATTACCTGGTGTCCATGGTGGTGCTGCTGATGCTCCAAACGAAACTTTCGCAAACAACCCAAGCACGATTGACCAAATTGTTACTAATAAACCTAACTTTTTTTGTGAGTACACACTTATCACCTCTTAAATATACAATCCATCCAATAAATATAACTAATAAGAACTACACAATAAATGTATTTAAAGCTTTCGTGGATTAAACAGAAGGATATATGTAAAAAATAAATAAAACATACTAGAATATTCGGGCCGCGCTTCTCGCGG
>CAYTOG010000009.1:0-31180 GCA_964439765.1 uncultured Methanosarcinales archaeon | reverse complement strand
AAAGAAGTAGTTACTATTGTTTGTGATCACCGTGAAAAAGTAAACAATCGTAAGCCTTATTAATTCTAACCAATTTATCTTCTTTAGTTTTGAGAATGAGAGAGAGAAATAACAGTAAAGCGGATGGAGACAATTATACCAACCCAGATTTCTATTTACTCATTGGCCCACATTTTTATTATTACTTCCCATTAACACGAGATTTAATCACACAATTTGAAGCGCAAAAGTTTCCATTGGGTGCGCCAATTGGCGCTTGGGACCATAAAAAAGATGGCCATGGAAACATGTATATCACTAAAGCAGAAGTACAAGCCTTACTATCTCAATTTTCTTACACTAGAATTCCTGATGTTGCTGCCGGAGCTCTTCGTAGCGAAGGATTTCATTCTACAAGCTATTACGTGAAATTTCATGAAAATGAGATTAAAACAGTACTTAACCCCACAAATTATAATCAAATTAAAACTGCAATCAGGGCAGTGTTAGCTCTGAGGAATCCAGGTATGTTCGCTCGTGCAAAACAAGCATGGAACGACTGGTGGGAAACTGATTCCAATACCCAAGAACAGGCATCTCATGCTAAATAAGAATTTTTAATATTTTTCCTTCTTCTTTTGACTTTACTCTTCACGCATTTTTCCAAATTGCCACTCCTGCAGAACTCTTCTTGATGTGCGAATAATGTCTGGAACTTTTCCTTTACTAAACAATTTTAATTGGATCGCAATGAACTCCAAAATATCATCACCATCATTCATCTCTTTAGGAATATTATAATGTTTTTTTACAAGTTCCTTTTTGTCCTCAATGAACCTTAGAGCCATTTGTTCTGGGTCCCGAAGTTGTGCAGCATCAATTGAACTTGTTAGAGTATGTTTGTATGCATCCTTCTCGCCATACGGAAAAACTCCAGGAGTATCAATTAACATAATTTTGTTATCCACTTTTACCTTTTGCACACCTTTAGTAAACCCGCTTTGGCTACTAGTCCTTGCTGCCCCTCTTCCAGATAGAGCATTAATGACACTTGATTTGCCCACGTTTGGATATCCAAGAACACCAACAGTAACTGGTTTTCCACGCGAAAGTTCAAGTATTTTCTTTTTGAGAATTGTTGTTCCTAATTTTTCTTTACTTGAAATGAACACTCCTGGTTTTAGAAAGTGTGAGAGCTTTTGTGTTTTTTCTTTGCTAGCTAAATCACACTTGTTAATACAATAAAGAAGAATTTTTTTTGCATCTTTTACTTTATGCTCAACTTCAATATTCCTTGTTTCTTTAATCATCCTAGCATCAAGTACTTCTATGATTATGTCTGCTCTTTCAATTACTTCGTTAACGTGTACCCAAAAAGATGCCATACTTTAGGTAAAGTTGTAGCTTCTTTAATTAGTTTTCTTTGAATACCAAAAATAAGAAAGATTAATGAATTAAAAGAATTTTAAAGGTATTATGTGGATTCATACATTAAACCCTGTACTCCTTAGCATTGGGTCACTTGAAATTAGATGGTATGGTCTTTCATATGTCTTTGGCGCAATTTTCTCTTTATGGTGGCTTTTGTACTGGCAAAAAAAAGGCATTTTGAAGATTAGCTCTGAAGAAGTTTGGGATTTTATCTTCTACTGTTTAGTTGGGGTCCTTTTAGGATCACGTATCTTTATGATTCTTTGGGAACCAGGAGTTTATCTCTCTAACCCTATTGAATTATTGTATTTTTGGAGAGGAGGAATGAGTTTTCATGGAGGTTTTGTTGGAATTGTTGCTGCAGCTTGGATTTTCTGCTGGCGCAAGAGAGTTCCTTTTTTGCAACTAGCGGATCTCATGAGTTTTCCAGCACTTCTTGCACTAGCACTTGGCCGTATTGCAAATTTTATGAACGGAGAACTTGTTGGCCGCGCTTTTGATGGCAGTTGGTGTGTTGTATTCCCTGGCGAAACTGAATGTCGGCACCCAAGTACACTGTATGCTGCAGGAAAACGCTTCCTTGTTGCAGGTTGGCTTTATGTATTAAGTATGAAACAAGTTGTTTCTGGATTTATGCCAGGGTTTATCTTTTGGAATTTTGTTTTATTTGAAGGTCTTGGTAGGTTTGTTGTGGATTTTTGGCGCGAGGATATTTTGTATTATGGTTTATCTCTTGGTCAATGGATGAGTATGGTGATGGTTATTGTCGCAGTTATTGTACTTTATCGTTTGTATGGAAAAGAGTGGAAGAAAATACTTTCTGTATAAAAATTAAGAGATAACTTAATAACTAATAAGATCATTTTCCTTTTAATATAGTATTAAACAATAACAATAAACATATTTGGGGTGTATAAATAGAATGTCAGATATAAAAAATGGAAAAGCAGCTGCAGTTCTTTCTTACTTTCTTGTAGGAATCTTATGGTGGTTGCTTGATGAAAAAATGAAGAAAAATTCTTTTGTAAAATACCATGTGAAACAAGCACTTGTACTTTTAATTGCATCAATTGCTGTTTCTGTTGCTGGGTGGTTCTTAATTTGGATCCCAACAATTGGGTGGCTTGCATATATGATTCTTAGACTCGGAATACTTATCCTTTGGATCATGGGAATTTTGAAAGCCGCACAAGGAGTAAAAGCAGAACTTCCAATAATTGGACAATATGCTAAACACTTTGACTTTTGAGGTATACAAAGATGAATAAAAAAATTATTTTATTTTTTTCTTTTCTTACACTTTGTCTTTTACTTACTAGTTGTTTCACAAATACAGATTCTGTTGAATCCGAAACAATAAGTGAGGAAGAAGAAGTTTCTGAAGAGAGTGCATTGACTGAAGAAGATTTGGAAGTTAATACAGAATCAGCAGATGTTTCTAGGAGTACTAGCAGAGAAGTTGTTATTGAAAACTTTTTATTTAATCCATCAGATGTATCCATATCTCTTGGAGACACAATCGAGTGGATCAACTTGGATTCTGTTTCACACACAGTTACTTTTGAAGATGCTAGGTTTGATGTAGAAGTTCCAGCAGGATCAACTGTTTCTTATACCTTTGAGGATGAAGATGCTCTTGGTGAAGCAAGATACTTCTGTCAATTCCACCCAAGTATGCAAGGTAGTATTTTGGTGGAGTAGAATTCTTTTTTTCTTTTTTATTGTATTTCTTTTTTGTTTGATTTTTAAGGAAATGTTTAATAAAAAGATAACTTTTTGAGAAATTCTGGTTCTTAGGTGTTAAGATTGGTGAATACCATGCGCAACTATGAAACCTACATGAAAGGCTTGTTTCAAGAAACTCTTCAAGAAGATCTTTCTGCAGAATCTGCAATTCTTGGAGCAGATGCTCGTGCATTTTCCATAACTCATGGCGGCAAAATGCTCGGAACCAAGGTTCTTGAAAAATTAGTTGAAGGATTTGGCGATCAAAGATTGAAATCCCTTCCTGCAATTTCTAAACTAGTTGAGGGAGAACAGATCGAGTGTACAACCCCAGATGATTTTTATGTCCACGGAACCTCATGTGCTATTGTACGATCAAATGCTTGGTTTGAATATGGGTCTCCACCAGGAGTATTATCTTCACAACATTTTGTCCAATTAACTGCTGGTGAATTGACTTCCATTGATTTACGACAAATGGTTTCACAATATGAACACACCCATGGGACATACATTGATGTTCCAAAGCTTCCTTTCTCTGTGCTTATTCAACCTCAATTATTCCCTAAAGCAAGCGGGGTTATGTACAGTTCTTTTGATGCTAACCCTAATGATCCTGTAATAATTGAGGCCAGCACGGGTTCTTGTATTAGTGCTACGGCGGGTCTACCAAATATTGTTCATTATAGAGTACACCCAAGTGGTGTTGAAATATTTAGAAACTTCAGTGGAGATACGCCAGACACTATTTTTACTGGCGATTGTGCTTACATTGATCTATTTGAAGTTAGTCTTTCCCGGAGAGAATTAGAAGTATACAGAACTGTAGCAAAATCAATCAAAGGAGTTGGGCCCAAGGAGATTAAAGAATTGTGGGACTCACTTACTTCTCCTATACCTGGTGAACCTAATTCACCATTAACACAAGATCAACTTACCTTATTACATGACTTTGGTAAGTATGCAGAATCGCAACTTGGAAAAGCGCTTAAATTTGAATTTTCAGTCACAGATGATGGATCAATTATTCTTTATCAATTAGACCCTGCGCATTTGGCTGTATCTGAAGAAAAATTAGATCTAGGTAGTGTTGAAGATGGGTTCGTCACGCCTTTTGTAAACATGCCATGTGATTTGAAAAATCTGGAAGTTGTAATTGAAGCTCTGAGTTCCTTAGATGGTGCGTGGGATGGGCCACCAACAGACCCATTTGCTTACATGCATCAAACCGTTCCATTAAATGTGAGCATTGAAAGAGAATTAACTATGCCTTATCCTCAATGTCAAGCAATTGTTTCGCCAGTTGGTTCGCGAATGAACCACTGTTACTCTGAAGCTCGAACTTACATCCCATTTTTAGGAGTAATTGGGTTATTTGAAGGAATGTCAGATGTAAAGTGGGGACATAATAAAGGAATGAAAGTGGATCTCCGCTCAGATGGTCGTTGGGGACATGTGCGGTTCCATTAATTTAATCTAAACCATTTAAACTCTAAATATTTTTAACTGAGGCCTTTTCTGAACTGAAATATGTCACTTGAAAACCGTATGGCCTTAATCATTAATGAAAATGCAGGTAGTGTAACCCCACGAATGAAAAAGCAGCTTAAGGCTTTTGCTGAAAGACGCCAGGGCCGTGTTGATTTATTGCCTTCAAGTGATCTTCAAACAGGCAGAGATAATGTACAAAGAGTATTAGATGAAGGGTATGGTGCAGTTGCCCCAATCGGCGGAGATGGAACAGTTTACTTTCTTATTGACACCTGTGTACAATTAGGTGTAACTGGTGATCAGATCCCAAATTTTGTTATAACAAAAATGGGAACAGGAAATGCACTTGCTGGTCTTGTAGAATCAACAACAACTCTAGAAAGATTAGCCCACCTTGCCGGATTAACAAATAATTGGAGAGCACAGTTAGAGGCAGTCTTGCAGAAGAGAAATTTGAGAGAACTCCCACATATTAATATTCCTCTACTTGCTGTAGAACATAAAACATCAGAAACTGGTGAATTTTCTGCACCAAGCCACTTCAGTTTCGCTGGAGCTGGATGGGATGGTGCTGTTCTAAATAATTATCAAGCATTTGGAGAGGATTATAACCAAAGATGGCAACGCCCATTTTCTCATGGGCTACCTGGATACCTTCTCTCAGGTTTTGGTAGAACTTTGCCAAATGAATGGAGGAGAAATTCTTTTCGTGGAGCCTCCCTCATGGCTAGAGGAGATGTTGCTTATCGATTAGGGCACATCCAAAAAGGTTCCGTGGAGAGATATGATGGCGATGAATTACGTTCAGAAAAAGGATTTGATTTGTTAAACAATATCGATGGACCCGTTCAAGCAGTTCTTTTTGGTACTACTCCCCATTATGGTTTTGGTTTCACTGTTTATCCTAGAGCAGTTCACGGGTGGAATTATGAACATGGCCCTCTTTTTGAAGTCAGAGTTATTGTAGGAAAAACACGTAGTATTGTTCCAACCCTTGTTCCAAAAGGTCTTGCGACTTGGAGCGTTCCAGATGCCCCTCAAGTACATAGCTTCTTTGTACAATCTGCAGAATTGGAATATTGGGGTAGTGAAGAGTCTGTACCTTTCCAAATTGGCGGAGATGCTAAAGGAAATGCACATAGTGTCCGTTGTAATGTTCTAAAAGATGTTTCAATGCCAGCAGTACTACATTACAAATTGTCTTCCTAAGAATCCTTTGTTTTTTGGTTACTAACTATAATACCAATTGTTACTTTGTCTTTGTTCTCTGTCTTTAACACTTCTTGGTTTATTTATTCTCGGTCTTCCTGATGTGGGATCACGCCTTAGAGTTATATCTAACTCTTGTAAAAATAGATTCATTCCTTCAGGTTTTTTGAATGGCCCCTGTACTTTCCCACTAACCCCTGGCTCCCCAGTGAATACAAGAAGTTTATCTGCAATATTATCAATAAACATTAAATCGTGGTCGACTACTAAAACTGTTAGTTCTCTCTCTTTTGCCATTCTCTTAATTACCTTTGACACTATAAGACGTTGCTCTACATCCAAATATGCAGAAGGTTCATCAAGCAAAATAACATTAGCGTTTTCAGCTAAAGTTTTTGCAATAACTGTTCTTTGCAGTTCTCCACCACTTAGTTCAGAAATCTTTTTTGTGAATAGTTTTTCAAGATCAAGAGGTCTTATTAGCTGATTATTATACTTATTTTGGGCGTCTGCCAAAAACTCTGCAACAATTGTTTCATTTGTTGAATAATCTAAATACTGTGGTTTGTATGCAATGTTTACTTCTTCATTATTACTTAATTCTCCTTTTATTTCAACTTGTCCTGCAAGTGCTTTTACAAAACTTGTTTTCCCTATTCCATTCTCTCCTAGAACTCCAATAATTTGATTACTTTGCAATGCGCCACCTTCTGCGTTTAAAGTGAATGTGCCAAGAGTTGCTGTTAGTCTCTTCCATTCAATTTGTTCTACTTGATCTAATTTAATCTCTTCAACTGCATCTTGAAAATGTAATTTATGGCTTCTGAATCTTACATTCTCTTCTTTGAGGAAACCTTCTAAAAAAGAGTTGACTCCTTCCCTTGTGTTCTTCACACCAGAAACTATCCCATACACTGCATCATGCCCATACATTATTGATAGAACATCAGTCATATAATCTAAAATTATTAAATCGTGCTCGATCGCCATAACTGCAGTGTTTTCGCTAGCAAGGGATCGAATGAACTTTGAAACTTTTATTCTTTGTTTGATATCCAAATATGAAGATGGTTCATCGAAAAGAAGAAGTGTTGCATCTTTTAGAACAGTTGCAGCTATTACTACACGTTGCAATTCCCCACCACTTAGTTTACTAATATCTCTTTTACGTAATTTGTAAATATCAAGGTCCATAAGTGTAGCTTCTATTTTTGCTTTATCTTGTGACACTTTGTGTAAAAGTTCGAGAATTGTTCCAGAGAATGTTTTTGGCACAATCTCTACCTGCTGTGGTTTGTATGACAAAGAAATTTTGCCCTTATGTAATTGTTCTAAGTATTTCTGCATTTCTGAGCCTTTGAAATACTCAATCATCTCAGCTTCTGTTGCTTCTTTATTCCAATCTCCTAGGTTTGCTTTGTTGATTCCTGCCAAGATTTTCATTGCAGTTGATTTTCCAATACCATTCTTTCCAAGAATCCCTGCCACTTTTCCAAAAATTGGTGTTGGTAATGAAAAAAGTGCGAATGTGTTTTCGCCAAATCTATGAATTGGAGATTTGTTTAATGTTGTTGGTAAGTTAATAATTTCAATTGCACCGTATGGGCAACGCTTTGGACAAATACCACACCCTGTGCAAAGCACTTCATCTATGATTGCTTTATTTGTAGTATCATCCCCCTCTTTGATACAGTCTTCCCCTGCTCTGTTGACTGGACAGAGTTTTGCACACAAATAGTTTCCACAACCAATAGGGTTACATTTGTCTTTGTGGATAACTGCAATTCGTTTTCTCATGTTTAAATTGCAAGTTTTATGTTTTATATGTGTTTCGGGAGAGAAAGATTAAAAAGATAGATTCATGAATATTGTTTCTTATGCCCTTGTAGCATAGTGGTAGTGCAGCTCCCTCGGAGTTCTTTCGCCAACTCAGAGCGAAATGTGTTTCGCTAAAGCTCAAGCACATAAAAAGAGAATCAATATTATTGCCCTTGTAGCATAGTGGTAGTGCAGCTGCCTCGTAAGCAGCAGGTCGGGAGTTCAAATCTCCCCAAGGGCTTTTTATTCTCCACTAGACATACACACAATACATTAATAAGAAACCATAGTTTTTTCCCTTATTATGGCCCAACAGTATTCTTTAGTTGTTAAGAATTTGAAAAAAACGTTTCCAAACAAAGAATTGTCTGGCGGCGTTAAAATTGCTGTTGATAATATCTCATTCTCTGTTAAGAAAGGAGAAATCTTTGGTCTTCTTGGAGTTAATGGTGCTGGAAAAAGTACAACCATTAGTATGCTCTGTGGCCTTACATCCCCAGATTCTGGGGCCGTCAACATTTTTGGGAAAAATTTCTTTGAGAATGAAGAAGAATGCAAATCTCGCTTTAACATTGCAACAGCATATTATCATTTGCATGGGAAACTTACTGTCAAAGAAAATTTGAATGTTTTTGCTCGGTTGTACAATATTAGATCTCCGAAGAAAAAAATTGAAGACCTCTGTTCCCTTTTCATGATCAAACATCTTTACAATACACTTGTGTACTCCTTAAGTTCTGGCGAGAAAAGTCGCCTTGTACTTGTCAAATCTCTTCTCAATGATCCAGAATTATTATTTTTAGATGAATGTACTGTAGGACTTGACCCAGACATGGCAGAAATTACCAGAGAACATCTTGAAGAATACAACAAAAAAACAGGATGCACCATTATTTTTACATCCCACTACATGCAAGAAGTTGAAAGACTTTGCCATAGAATTGCATTCATGGATGAAGGAAAAATTGTCAAAACTGGAACTGCCAAAGAATTGTCAAACGAACTCTCTGAACAAGAGGTTACATTACATATCAGTTCTGGTTACCGCAAAGCAATTTTGATCCTCGAAAAACGAAAACGCACATTACAAAAACTCAAAGGTAAAATATTACGATTTACTATCCCTAACAAAAAAAGGGCACTGTATCCTATATTAGAAGAATTAATTTCTTCTAATGTTGTTTTTGATGATATTCATCTTAACAAGCCAACACTTGAAGATTACTTCATTGCGAGGTCACGAAAATGACCATTAGACTTCATCGAATACGTGCAATGCTCCTTGAATACTTTTACATCAGTTTGCACAGTGGAGATCGTATCTTTGATGTCCTATACTGGCCGATCCTGGATGTCTTTATTTGGGGATTTATGACATATTTCATTCAAGGTATTTCAGAATTTAATATTATCAGCAGTATTATGGGAGGAATCATACTTTGGTTGTTTATTTGGCGTGGTAGCCAAGATATCGTCGTGTACATTCTTGAACATTATTGGTCTAGAAGTATTTATCACCTCTTTGTTACCCCACTTCAAAGAGCAGAACTTGTAATTTCACTTTTTATTCTTGGGATTATTAGAACAGGCATTTCATTTGTGTTAATTAGTGTACTTGGATTTTTACTGTATCGTTTTAATGTATTTAATTTTGGGTTAGAAATCTTTTTGTTTATTGCAATTCTCCTTCTTATCGCATGGGCAATTGGTCTCTTTGTTAGTTCACTTATTTTTCGCTTCGGAACACGTATTCAGGTTTTAGCATGGAGTGTTATTTGGATCGTGCAACCATTTAGTTGTGTGTTTTATCCGCTTAGTTCATTGCCAACATGGGCTCAGTACATTGCGCGTGTTAACCCCGTGACATATATATTTGAAGGAATGCGTGCTGCTCTATCTGGAGGAGGTATTAATTATGGATCTTTGTTGTATTCTTTTGTGTTTTCTATTCTTCTTCTTGCAATTGCGAGTGTTGTGTTCGTTCGATCTATGGATTCTGCTCGCAAACAAGGAACATTTGCTAAACCAGAATAAGTTATACATACTCTACTTTATAGAACACAACATTAGTGGCTTGCATTTCAAGTATCTGACAAAATGGTGTTAGAAGTTCTTCTATTTGTAATTTACTTAACTGCTCAGAGATTCTTTGATCAAATTTAATTTGTTTATATTCTGGGTTTCTAAGAAAAGCTGCTTCTCTTGTGATTTGACTTGGCTCAATTTTTTTATCAGTATCAGGATCTATAAGCACTTTTCCCTTAATTGCATCTATTAAAATGTGAAACTCACTTCCATCCTTTTTGATTTTCGTAAAATATGCAGGGATTAGATAAGTTGTGATTTGTTTAATCTCTTGGTCTGCAATTAATTTTATGTCTCTAATTGATAGTTTTGAATTAATTATAGAAATTAATTGTTTCTCTTTATGTTCTTTTATCTCTTCTTTGAAAGATGATGTTTCTATATCTTCTTTTTCTTCCTGGTTAATCGATTCTTTTATGCCATTTTGACCCAACACGTTAACAGCTTCGCCCCCATGTTTACTTCTGCGCCTTCGCACCCTCACAACCAGTGGACGATCTACAATTCCACAAACCAAGGCTGATCCCACTGGTAAGTTTTGAATCTCTTCGGCAGTTTCTGAACCCACTCCTTCTGCGCTTGCTGTGATGCTTCGTAAGTCGTTTGGATTTGTAATCTTCATGATAATTTGTGTTGAACATTGTGCGAGCACTGTCTTTTGCAAAAGTGCTGGACGTTGTGACACAACACAAAGACCCAAACCAAATTTTCTCCCCTCGCTGGAGATGAGCCTTATGACTTCACTACTTTGCGCTTTACCAAAACCTTTCTCTGGAACAAAGTTATGCGCTTCCTCTAAAACGCAAAAGAATGGGGGGATTTGATTTCTTTTTCTTGCTTGGAAAAGATCATTTAGCAGTTTTGCTGTGATCATCTTCTGAACTTGTGGGTCTATTCCTTTCAAATTAAGAATTGTTGCTTTTCCTGGTTTGATTATTTCCTGAAAGGGCGTTGGGCTTGCTGAGAAAATTCCTAAATCCCTTAAGTGTTTAATTGTGTCAATTACTGACCAGATATTTGCATTTTGAATGTCTGATAAGCCGATTAAAATATTGTCAAAATTAAGTTCATATTCTGGTATGTCTTTTATTACAGAAAATAAAATTGATTCTTGTGTGTTTGAGAGTGTGAGTGGTAGAAGTTTAAGTAACTCAAAACTGGACATCTTTTCACTAAGTTTGATTGGTTTGAAACTTGGATTGATTTCTGGATCCCCAAACTCTTGAATCGTATGCAGATATCCTTTTGCATTTATTTGCCAGCTTGCAAGTTCTTCTTCTCCATCTTGGCTTGGAAATTTCATACTAGAATATTCGCCATGTGGATCAATGATTAGAAGTGGGACCCCTTGTTCAATTATTTCTTCTAGTAATACTCCAACAGCATAACTTTTCCCAGCTCCTGACTTTGCAAGAACAGCTAAGTGTCTTGTTAGAAGTTTTTGTAGATCAATGTGTACTTTGATGTCTTTTCCTTCTAGTCTTCCAAGGTACGCACTATCAGTATTCAATTCAATGATTTCTTTTATTAGGTCATCTTCTGCTTCGAGTACTTCACTTCCTATTTGAAATGGTGTTCTAATACCAGTTAAACGTTTATCTTCTGCTTTGTACCCAAGAATTATGCAAGTTGCTGTCATCCCTTCACTTGTTCTTATGAGCTCTAAAATTTGGCATAATACAAACCCATAATCTGTGTGTTGCACTTGTACAAATTGATATTTCCTTGCCTTGCTACTTGTAACATTGAATTGAAACCTACTTGTGGTTGCTTTTCCTATTATGCGCCCTAAGATCATAGTATATCTGGAGTTTGCCCATTTAATAAAACTTTATTTTGCCTAGAAGAATGATTACACCAACAAACCTAAACGATACAGAGTTGTTCCAAGCCAGAAAACAATTAAGACATACCCCACTGAAACTAATGGGCTAAATGGAATTGTTTTGCCAAAAAATAAGGCTTTCTCTGCTTTTTCATGTGCTTTGCCATGGCTGAATGTGAGCACTGCATATACTATGCAATCAACTACAAGAAAGTAAAATAATAAGGCTTCAAACCATTCCATTAAAGAATAGTAGTTGGAGAAGGTATAAAAATGTTATGTGATCTGGTTGTTTTAGTAAGAATTTAGCAATATGCAGTTACAGATGATTTTTATAAGTCTTTTTTGTTTAAGAATAGTTTGGAAACCAATGCCACTTCTCTCTTTCCCAAAAGGTAGTTAATGTTTCTCTTCCCAAGGAGTACATGATTTTATTAGGATCGAATCTTCCTGGAAATATTCTCTCGTACAATTCTGGTAACAATTTTCCTCTTCTATCAACAATAACATCTGGTGCACATTTTTCTTCAATTGTAATTTCTCCTCTTTGTGAGGGTCTTCCACATTCGTAGGCTTGATTTATCAGATCAATAAGTTCTCTTTCAGAATATGCTTGAATTAATGCAGAATCATCAAATGGGCAATCAAAACCAATTAGTTCTTCAGAAATTCCGCCTTCACGGACATCATCTTCATTGTACATACCAAATGTAAAATATATTGCAGTAAAACTAAATGAAATAAGTGGTTTTAAAGTAGGTGAAAATGGAAGATGTAGTTGTTGTTGTTCTGACATTTTAAGTAATAATTTCAATATTTAATCATTATCAACACGCGGTGCTAGAATGAAACTCATAGCCAACTTATCAAGAACTGCGTACTCCATTTTCAAAGGATAGTCTGTATTGAATTGTATTTTAACTGTGTCAGCAAGCTTAGCTCCAGCAATCATTTTCTTTAGATACTCAAGAGAATATTTTGCTTTACTTTTATCATCCCCTTCGACTGTAAGTTTTACTTCATCACTTGCTCTTATCTCAATTAAAGCTTGTGATAAATCACCTCTGGCTTTTACTAAAAGTTGATTTCCATCTGCTAAAAACGTCACTGATTCAGCAACAACACTTACATCTTCAATAGCGTCGCTTAGTGTTGATGCAGGCATTTGAATAGACACAGGGAATTGCAAGTCAGGCACTTTCTGGTCTCTCTCATCAAGGTCTAAAAGTGCAATTGAAAATGATCTACTTGTTTTACTTTTTAGGAGAATTTTTAGCTTGTTTTCTTCAGAAGTTTCCAATGTTAAAACATCTTCAGATTTACTTCTTCGTAATATTTGTTTTAAGCTTGAGAGACTTACTGAAAACTGTTCCCCATCATCTGCTACGCTATATTCAACAAAACTGCTTGCAAGAATTTTGAGCTGAACCATCGCAACATTCGCTGGATCCATTGCAACCATTTCAAAACCATCTTTACTTGCTTTGAACGTTACTTCTCCAACCAATTCTGAACAAATAGCTATACTGTCTTTGAAATGCTTTGGATCCGCTAAAACGACTTTCATGATATATCCCCCACTGCTTTTTAGAAGAAAATCCATTTATAAGGTTATTGATAATACAGTGGTATTATCAAGCATTCACTCTGTTCATTGTTTCTGATAATGCAGTGGCATTATCAGGCACTATCGTTGTTTCTGAAAATATGGGCATCAGAAGCCCCACTCCACCCTTCCTCTCAAACTCCACAAAACATATAAAGAACACAAGTGGAGATAAGCACTACAATATAAGAGGTGGTTTGAATGGAAGAACATTCTACACATACAGATAAGGTTACAGTGGTTCGTGATGTACCTAAAGAAGAAGAAGCACACAAGGAACATCATAAAAGTACAGAACACCACAAAAGCCATACTAAACATGAACATAAATCTCAACACAATAGTAAAAAGATAGGAGGCATTTCAGGTCTTAAAAAACCATTTTGGCAATACTTGAGTGCGGCTCTTGCTATTCTTTTAGTTATTGTACTTTTTGCACAATATGATTTAGATGTTAGTATTACAAAAACAAGTAGTGCTGACACCGATGACACTGCTGCTGAAGACAGTGACGAAGGCACCACTGATGGTGCTGTTGCAGTTTATGTTGAAAGCGATTACTATGACGAAGATGATCCAATGATTGGAGATGAAGATGCAACAGTTACAATAGTAGAATTTAGTGACTTTCAATGCCCTTACTGTTCGCGATTTTACACCGATGCATACCTGTCTATTAAGGAGAATTACATCGATACTGGCAAAGTAAAACTGGTCTTTAGAGATTTCCCACTTTCATTTCATTCAGAAGCAGAGCCTGCAGCACTTGCAGCAGAATGTGCTCATGAACAAGATATGTTCTGGGAGTTTCATGACATGATCTTTGAGAACCAAGATGATATGAGCTCTTCAGCATACCTTGCGTGGGCAACTGAATTAGGCATGGACATTGATCAGTTTAGCGAATGTGTTGAAGCTGAAACGTATGCTAGTGAAGTCTCTGAAGATTACAACGCGGGCGGACAACTTGGAGTTACAGGAACACCAGGATTCTTTATTAATGGAGAATTAGTTGTTGGAGCTCAACCATACAGTGTCTTTGCCGCTGCAATTGAAGCTGCACTTGAAGGATAATTTATCTTGGTTTTTTAACCAAATACTTTTATTGTTTTTTTTATTTTTTCTTTATTTATTGTTATACATCATTTCACAAAATTAAGCCAAAGAAATATTGCCACCCCAAGAATTAATAGTGCTTGTGACGCTAAAATAACTATTCTAATTGTCCAAATTCGATGTGTTGGTACTTCCCACCACTTTTTGATGCGTATTGTTAGCTTTTCTTCAATGTTATGCAAAGACATTTACGCAACCCCTTCTTCTTTTGCATATTTCTCCAATTTTTGCTTGACATTTTTTAGCCGTACAAATGATTCACGTTCAACTTCAGCTAACTGATCTTTAATACGTTTCTCTGTTACATTTAACTCTGGAATTTTGATGTATTCTAATGCATTTACCCTACGCTTTGTTTTTTTGATCTCTTCTGCTAGCGTAAAAATCACTTGTTCCACCTCTGCTAACCTCACGAGGTCTGGCACCAATTTAATGAATTCTTCACGTGCTTCTTCCACATAATAACTTGTTCCAATCATCGATGCATTAATCTCTACCTCTTTTAATTTGATCTTAAAAGAAGGTACCCTCACACCCATCATATTTTTTTCTGAGGCAACAACATCAAAACTAGGATTACTTGAAAATGCAAGACCTTTTACACGATTCACTCCACTAACTCCTTCTGAAATTCTAAGAATTTCAAACGCGTGCGCTAACCCCTCAAGTGTTTCTTTCTTTAATTTTTTGTATTCTTTTATTTTTTCGAAGAATATTCTAATTAAACCATCGCGTTTACGTTTTAGTAAATCGTGCCCTTTCTGTGCGAGCTTACGCTTAGATTGGACTTTTAAAAGTTCAGATCTTGTTGGTGAAATGTATTCAGTCATTTTGATTGTTGTTATTTTTTTAAGACTAAGGCTTCACGATTACTTTGTAATCGCTCGGAACGCGGCCGAGCTTTGGTCCCACTCCTCAGCTTCGCTTCGTTGCACTTCGCTCAGGTCGAAATTGAATGTTAGATCTGTTGCTTTAGCGTTTGGCCACGCGTTCGCCCTTAGTCTTAGTGTAATCTGTTACTTTTTCTTTTTCATATATTTATCAACATGTTCTTTCTTCGCTTTCTTCAACTCTGACTTTGGAAGAGAAGATAGTAACTCCCAACCCAAATCTAATGTCTGCTTGATTGTTCTGTTTTCATTGAATCCCTGATTGATGAACTTGTTCTCAAAATTTTCACCAAATCGTAAATAAAGCCTATCTGTGTCTGACAAAGATGATTCTCCAACCACTGAGACCAGTTGACGTAACTCCAGCGCTCTTGCATACGCTGCATAAAGACTGTCACTTACACTACTGTGATCATCTCTTGTTTTTCCTTTCCCGATCCCCGCATTCATTAATCTTGACAAAGAAGGTAATGGGTTTACTGGCGGAGTGAACCCTCTTTTATTCAAACTTCCATCCATTACTATTTGTCCTTCTGTTATGTACCCAGTAAGATCAGGCACTGGATGAGTTATATCTCCCGCAGGCATTGACAAAATAGGAATTTGCGTTACACTCCCATTACTTCCTTGCACCATCCCTGCGCGTTCATAATTACTCGCTAAATCAGTATACATGTATCCTGGGTATCCACGCCTTCCTGGAACTTCACTTCGCGCTGCACTAATTTCTCGAAGGGCCTCACAGTAATTAGAGAAATCTGTTAGAACAACAAGAACATGCATTCCTAAATCGAATGCGAAATATTCTGCTGTTGTAAGCGCAGCTCTTGGAGTAATTATTCTCTCAACACTAGGGTCACTTGCAAGATTCAAAAATACTACTGCATTTTCAAGTGCCCCTGTTTTTTTGAAATCGTCCATGAAAAATCGTGCTTCTTCAAATGTTATTCCCATAGCAGCGAAAATAACTACAAAATCTTCGCCTCCAGCGTTTGCCTGACGAACAATTTGTGCTGCAAGTTCATTGTGTGGAAGACCACTTGCAGAAAAGATAGGTAACTTTTGTCCACGCACAAGAGTGTTCATACAATCGATTGTTGAAATTCCTGTTTGGATAAAATCACTTGGTTTTTTCCTAGATGCAGGATTAATCGCTGAGCCATTCACATCACGAAATACTTTGGCTGCGAAACTTGCACCACCTTTCGGTCGCCCCATCCCATCGAATGACTTTCCAAGCATTTTTTTAGATAAAGCAATCTCTGCTGGTTTTGTTGTAAACTGCACTTGACTATTTAAATTTAAATTCCTTGATGACTCAAATAATTGTACAACTGCTTTATCTGCACTTGCTTCAAGCACTTGTCCTAACAACTCTCGATCTTTACATTTAATGCGGCAAATTTCTCCATAAGAAACTCTCTTTACATTTTCTACAACTAGTAGTGGCCCTTTAAGGGAACTTACTTTTTTATACCATGGTTCTAATCGTGATGCCATTATTTCTCCTCCTAATGATTATGCTTTGTATCTCTTCATTTTTGTTATTTGAATTCGTTTGCAATCTCTTTTTTTATTTTCGTTCTCATCAGAGAGATATTTTTACTTGAAAACTTACTATTCGCCTCATATTTTAAACCTGCAATAAATTCTGCGGCCTTCCCCTGACGTACTTTTTCTAAATCTAATTTTTCTACATGTTCTAAAGCAGCAACATAAAAATCAAATATACTTTGAATCATGACTAATTGTTTTTCAAGTGGACAAAACGTATCTTCCTCATGGAATGCATTTTGTTGCAGAAAATCTTCACGAATCATTCTTGCAACAAAAAGAAGTAATTGTTGTTCAGCTGGCAATGAATCTATTCCCACAAGCTGCACAATTTCTTGTAACTCGCTTTCTTGCTGCAAGATGTTTTGGGTTTTTTTTCGAAGAGTTCCCCATTCCTTCCCAACATTGTCATTATACCATTTGTTTGTAATTTGAGAATACAAAGAATAACTTTGTAGCCAGTTTATTGCAGGGAAATGTCTTTTATCTGCAAGTCTTGCGTCAAGTGCCCAAAAACATTTGCTTATTCTTAACGTATTCTGAGTTACTGGTTCTGAAAAGTCTCCACCTGGTGGGCTTACTGCACCAATTACAGAAACACTCCCATCTTTGCCTGATAATGTTTCTACTGTTCCTGCACGTTCATAAAATTCCGCTAGGCGTTTTGCAAGATATGCAGGATAACCTTCTTCTCCTGGCATCTCTTCTAAACGTCCTGAGATCTCACGCATAGCTTCTGCCCATCTGCTTGTAGAGTCTGCCATTAACGCTACAGAATATCCTTGGTCCCTAAAATATTCGGCGATCGTAATTCCAGTGTACACACAAGATTCTCTTGCTGCAACTGGCATGTTTGAGGTGTTTGCAATTAGAATTGTTCTGTTCATTAACGCTTTGCCAGATTTTGGGTCTTTTAGATGAGGAAACTCTTCTAAAACTTCAGTCATTTCATTCCCACGTTCCCCACAACCAACATAAATTATAATGTCTGCATCACACCACTTTGCAAATTGTTGTTGAGTCACTGTCTTTCCTGAACCAAACGGCCCTGGAATTGCTGCTACCCCCCCTTTAGCTATTGGTGCAATAAAATCTATTATTCTCTGGCCAGACACTAGTGGTTTATCTACACCAACTCGTTTTTTATACGGCCTTGGAATACGCACTGGCCAATGTTGTGTCATTGTAATTTGTTTTTGACCATTAGATGTTGCGATTGTAGCCACTGTTTGAGTTATTGTGAACTCTCCAGAAGTGATTTTTGCTATTTTCCCAGAGATACCTACTGGCACTAAAATTTTGTGGATTATTACTGGGTTCTCTTTTACTAACCCTAAGATTTGTCCCTCTGAGACTTCCTCTCCTTTTTTTACTTTAGGAATGAACCTCCACTTCTTCTTTTGGTCTAAAGCATGAACATCTACTCCTCTTGGAATGAAAATGTTATGTCCTTCTGCTATAACATTTAATGGGCGTTGTGTTCCATCGAATACTCCACCGAGTAACCCTGGGCCAAGTGTTACAGATAATGGTTGCTTAGTATTAATAATTGGGTCTCCTGGTGATAAGCCAGTTGTATCTTCATAAACTTGAACTGTTGCTTCCTTTCCTTCAATTTGAATTACTTCTCCAAGCAATTTCTTATTTCCTACCCTCACAAGATCGTTAATGGAAGCAGATATGCGTGCTTGTACAACTGGTCCTGCTATTCTAATTATTTTTCCTTCTCCTTCCTTACTTTTGCCTTTTTTTGTTTTTTGCTTTGTTGATTTTTTTGTCTTTATGTTTGATTTTGATTTCGCTACCATCTGTTTTTCACCTGTGTTTTGTTATGTTCATTTCTCTTTCCGTTTAATGTAAATTGATTTAATTATCTAATGCAGTGTTATTCCTAATGTTTCTCTTGCTAATTGATCTATTTTCTCTAATCCCTTTGTACTAAAACTTTCTGGAATCTCTATGAAAAAAAAGTTCATCTCTTCCTTCTCTTCTGTAATCATCTCCAATAATTTTTCGCTGATAAATACTGTTTGAATATCATGTAATTGATTTATTAATTTGAGAAGCTCTACTTTGCTAATTGAATGTTCAACTTCCACTAAACGAGAAACCCCAGATAAACCAAAGCCAATAATCTCATCTTGAAACGCAACAATTCCAATCATAACGCTAGCACCCCTGAAATTTGTTCTTTTGTGAACCCATGTGATTTTAATTTTAACAGAATGTTAACATTTCGCGCCATTGTACGAATTATTATAATAAATCCGATTAATGAATTTTCGCTGAGAGGTTCCCCACTTAGAAGGCCATCCCCGAACTCTGTGAACTCCTTGTACATACTCTTTTCTATTGATGATTCATTCTCTGCTTCATTAATATTGTAACCATGACTTCTGAGCACCGCCACTAATTGTGAAAGAGAAGTTGATGGGCTATTACTGAATTGTTCTATTTTTTCCATTTCAACTCTACCCCCTGGAATTGCAGGTTTGATCCCTTTGAGACATAAACTTACATTGTGCATGTCAATTATGCGTTTAACGTATTCTTTTGCTGCACGACTTTTTGCTTCATGCAGCAATCTACTAAAATGTAACAAGTCAAGTTCTAATTCGAAATTTAGGAACTTTCCTTCACGTAATTCTTCAAGGTGTTTCTCCATCACATCGTGATAGGGTGTTCCTTTCAATTCGTTATATAAAGAAGCTAAATCAAAGTTCCCCTGATCCAAAAAATCTTTGTGGAATACTTCTGTTACAGAAACAATGTCTTTTATGGAGTCTGCCTTTAATAATTTTGCATGAGAAGATCTCACAATACTTTGTATTACCATTATGTCATATTGAGAAAGCATTATTGCAAGAAGGCGCTTTGAATCTTGTGGCACCATGCGATATATCTTCGCTAGATCTTTAATCAAACTTGCCCTTATTGCTGACTCTAATGAAGAATAAGAAAAATCTGAACCTAAAAAGTTTGCTAAGTGAGGAAAATATTCTTTGTCTAATGTGTATACAATTTCGTTATATGGTTTATCTAGTAATTCTAGAAAATCTTCCTCTTTGAGCAATCTTGCATGCATTGCCCTAATTCTTGCATTGATATATGCATAAGGATAAATTTTTGCAACAACTTTGAATACAGCAACAAGTGCTACTATCCCTAACATTAATATTCCTGCTATTAATAGTAATATGCCTATCTCTATTTCCATCTTTTTTACATTTCTTCTTTTTTGCTGTCTTTGTTTCTATTAATTCAAATTCTCTTCAACATGCATTGTTATAATTCTAATAATATCATTATAATGGGAGTCAATAATGTCTTCTATTGAATCTTCAACTATTACATCATCTGATTCTGCGCGCACAGCAACTTCTTTTAATGTTGATTTGCATCCAGGAATTTTTGCTTGACGCCAAATATGAACTGTAAACTCTCTTTTTTTGAACCCTTGCTTCTTGATCTTTTGGAGGATCCGTTTATGCATCTTTTTTATGAGTTCTTGTTTTGCTTTTTTGTTTTGAGCATTTAATTGTATACTAATTTCTTCTCGCATCGCTTCTGCAAGATTTGCTTTCGCATTTACAACTTCGTGCTCCCAATCCAAACGAATTTTTGCTATTTTTTGATTGTATTCAACTTGTAGTAATTTTTGAGTTAGTTCGTTATTCTGCCTTATTTTCTCTTGCACTTGTGCAATGAAATGTTCTTTGACTGTTGTCGCTTCTTCTTTAGCTTTTTTTAGAACATCATCTATCTTTGATTGATAATTCTCTTTAAGGTCCCCTTCTTGCTCTTCAACCCTATTTTGTATGATCATTTTCGTATCTATCTGTTATCTATTTGCTTGTACATTATTCCAATTAATTTGTTCTTGTTATCACTGCTCTTACTCTTTGCCCTATCTAAGATTGTTCCGTTTTATTGGCCAAAGACGAAGAGTAATAGTATAGCAATTACGAACCCGTAGATAGCTTGAGTTTCTGGAAGTGCTGCGAATACAAGCATTTTTGCAAGAAGTTTTTCATTCTCTGCTGTTGCTCCAGCTGCTGCACTAGCTGCTATCCCTTGCCCAATTCCAGAACCAAGTGCTGCGAAACCTATTGCTATTCCTGCTCCAATTGCAATTAATCCTGTTGTTATTTCTGTCACCATTGTTTTTTCTCCTCATATTTTTTTTCGTTTATTAGTATTATTTCCTTTATTGCTTTTTTGTCATTGTTATTTTTTTATTCCTCGGCTTTTGTCATCTGTCGTTGCACTTTGAACTCTTTAAACGAATACCCTTCTCCCTCAAAAAAAAGGCTGAAAAATTCTACATAGTGCAGTCTTGCCGAGTGAATTGCGCACCCTAATATATTTAACACAAAATTGAAAAGGTGCCCAAATGAAATTATTCCTATCCATAATATAAAACCAATTTTACCAAAACTCAGAGCTTTTTCTGCTATTATATTAACTGCTAGTGCAACCCCTGCTGTTGCTAATGAAAGGGCGAGTAATCTTGCATAGGAAAACCACATACCAAAAAAACCAGTTATGTCCATTATACCAAAAAAACCTTTTTCTCTAATTAAAATTCCCAACAGAATTACTGTTGTAACTGCCGCTAGTATGTATTGTTTGAACACAAGCATTGCCACCACCCCTTGAATCATTGGAATTGGGAGTATTACTTGCAGAGCTTTTAACACCGGAGTTTTTTTGATGATTTCTTGATAGATCTTTAACAAAACTCCAAGATTAATATGAATTAGACCAATCACTAAACTTACTTTTAAAATCATAAAAGATGATGAAAATGAATCTTGATACAACGGACTTATTTCTACTAAATTTCCAAAAAATGAACCGAATAATAACCCAAAGAATATCGAGCTTATCGCTGATGCTCCCAGAACAACGAGTATTTTTTTGAATTTTTCTCCTATATGGAAAAATATAGCTATGATAGCTATTAGTAATAATAGGCCATATCCTACATCACTTAACATAAATCCAAAAAAGAATGGGAAAAAGAAACTTACAAGAGGAGTTGGGTCAATTAGTGAGTAACTTGGAATTCCAAACATTGTTGTTATCTTTTCAAAGTTTTTTGCGAAACCAGTATTCTTTAATTTGCTTGGTGCGTTCTCTCCTGCTGGTTCTGCAAAAATGCTTGTTTCTGGAAAACTGTTTTTGACTCTTAACACATCTTTTGTTTTGACAAATCCCTCTATTGCGAAAAAATTATCACTATGGAGAAATTTTTGGGAAATGTTTGCTTGTTCCCTATAATTTTCAAGAGAAGTTATCAGGAACTTGATCTTTGACTGTTTACCGTTGATTTTTTTGAATATCTCTTTTTCTATTGACTTAAGTTTTTTTTCTGACTCTGCTTGTTTTCTATCCATTGATTGAAGATGTTGAGCAGATCCCAAAGGCATTTTTGGCAGATTAACTTGTTTACTTCTACTCTTACGCAATGCATTATCAAATTTCCTTTTATCTTTCTCCATAATAAAAATTTCTGTGTAATGTTGGTTTTTTGCTTTCTCAGATTTTTGTAGCTTTATCTTAACTGGAAATGGATAATCTCTTATGTCCTCTTCAGATTTTAATACAATCCTTACATGGCCATGTGGCACTGTTGAATGAAGAGAAAATGGAATTTTTTTAATTGCATTTTGTTGTGCTTTGAATTTTGCAATCTCTTTTTGAACTTTCTTCTTCTCATTAGATAAAGCTTCTACTTTCTCAAAATGTTTCTCCACAAATTCTTCAGCTTTAGAAATTACTTTCTCTACTGGAGGCAGTCCTTCTAATGTGAATGATGTGCCAATTCCTGTTTGAGTTGCAATGTATTGTAATTTTAACAATAAATGACTCATCTGATCTACACCCTTCATCGGAAGGTCTTGAATCAATTTTTCTTGAGGGTTTGCTTTATGAATATGCATTACTCCAAGATGTTGCAACCTAGAAATTAATTCTTTTTTATCTTTATTATTACCAAATATAAGGAGCTTAGATAATTCTTCAGTTCTCATTTTCTTCGAGCCCCCTTTGTAATTCCATTGCTGCTTTTCTTGCAAGAATTTTCAAATCCCCATGGCACTCATTTATAATCTTAATTTTTTGTTCTGCTTTTTGTCTAATCTTCTTTCCCGCTGCATCTTCTTGTTTAGAATAATTATTTTTCAGCGCAGTTAGATTTTTTATTCCTTCTTTTTGCATTAAATCTGCTGCCACTTTTGCTTCTTGAAGAGCGATCTCTTGAAACTTCTTGGACTTTGAAATTGCCCGTTGAAATTTAGACTCATATTTCTCTTCAACTTGTAGTAACTGAAGAATCTCTTTTTCCACCATCTCTACAGTGAAGAATGTTTTCAATCTATTTAAAAGGATTTGCTTTTGTTGTTTGGAATCTGTCTTGATAGAATTATTATTATTGGAGTTTTACTTTTCTATTAACTCTGCTTCATCTATCAACAACTTTCCAGAATGTTTTGAATCCATTATTTTCCTTGTTTTGACTAAGTGAATTCTTTTTTTGAATAATGGGCTATCTAACACTAAGCTTTCAAACTCTCCCCCTTCTCCAGCAATATTGAATCCTACTTTTTTATGAAGTGTTTGAAATTCATTTAAAAGATTTTGATCTATTTGCCTTCCTAAAAAATTCTCATCTAATCCGTCAGCTGCAACAGCAGTGATAATTGCTTTTGTGTTATTTGAAAGTATTTCTTTCATATGTTGCTCTTGTGATTTATGCCAAAGTGGTGCAAATATTTTAAGTCCTAATTCATCACAAATTATTTCAATTCTATCTCTCTGATAATTTGAAAACAAAGCACCACTTACTACTCCATCTATTTTGTACTCTTTTTTTGCTTTTTGAATTGCAACTTTTAGATCTTCAAGTTCTGCCTCTTTCTCCCCTGCTGTTTCTTTTATTATTAGGGGAATTTGCATTGCTTTGGCTTGAATTGAAATTAATTCTTGACCTGCACTTTGAAACATGTAACTATATTCATTTGTACTTTTAAGATATATTAAGCAAGATAGTTTGTAATTCTGTTTATGCATAATCTCTGCTGCCCTTGTTGAATCTTTCCCGCCGCTAAAAAGTATTCCCAATTTGAGATTAGATCTTTGGTAAAATGTACTCAAATAGTCTGAAATTGAACCCAAGTTATTTTGTTTACTTAATTTCTTGAGTGCTTGTTGAGTCCTACTTCCATATTGTGCTGCTCTCTTTTTTCTGTTCGCAATGTCTTCTGGAATCCCTTTTTTTATTGCTATTTCACGCAGAATTTTTTTTGTGCACCCACCCACTGTTTTTGACATTACTATTTTTTCTATCTCAGGAATCTTTAACGCATACTTCACTAATTTATGGTCTAAAAATGGAACTCTTAGTTCCAACATGTTGTCCATTGTTAGAACGTCATCACGATACAAATCTCTTTCATATATTTTTCTTAGGCCCGCTAAACATTCTTTGTTAATATTTTGTGCGTCTTTATGCCTTTGATATCCAGCGAATATCTCTTCACTTCCAAGGCCAGAAAAAATTACCCTGCAGTTGTCCTCTTTTGCAAGTTCACTTGCAAGATAAAATGTTAGCGCTACAGATACTTTTACAACATTATTATCTTCAATAAGTGGCACTATATGTTTTAAGTATTTTGGAATTTCATTTATGTTTACTTGTTTGATTTTTAAATTTAGGTCCAATTCTTTTGCAACTTTTTTTGCCCACACAAGGTCTTCTGGTTCAACAGGGGAATTTGGATCATCTATTGCTGCTGTGTAACATGTGAAGTCTACACCTTGTCTTTTGAGTTCATGAGCAATGTATGTTGAATCAATTCCTCCGCTGAATAATAGGGCAATTTTTTTCTTTGGAATTCGTTTTTTTATTGCTTCATCTAGAAGCGTTTGTGTTTTAACTTGAAGTTGTTCTTTTGTCTCTTTATGTTCAGGAGTGATTTCGAAAAATTTGCGATTGATTTCTTCTAACACATTTGTTTCTTTGTTGTATTTTATAATCGTGCGTGGGTTTAACTCAGTTATGTCTATTAGGTTTAATGTTTCCAATGCTTTTTGCTCTGACGCGATTGCTAGGCCATCAGAGTTGTGTGAAAAATGAACCGGTTTGATCCCTAAAATATCTCTTGCGATTATTACCTTGTTGCCTTTTTGGTAGACAAATGCAAATACGCCATCTAGTTCTGTTAATTTCTCTTTGAAATGTTCTTCTTCAGAGAATTTGTCAAGAAACTGGTGTAGAAGTTCAGCATCATTTTCTGTTTGAAAAGAATATTTGCTGTTTAATTCTTCCCAGTTATAAATTTCGCAGTTAGTGATTAGGGTTGATTTATTTTCTTTGTTAATTAGTGGTTGTGGAACTGTGCCAACTATTGCATGAAGACAGTGGCCAAGTGCCACGTTACTTGTTTCTTTTATATCTAGCCCGTTTAGACTCTTTGCTGTGAATAAAGTTTTTCCATTAAATATCCCATAATAATCTTTGCCCCGATTTTTCATTATGGCAAGAGCTTTCGCTGCTTGTTTTGGAGCTTCTTTGAATCCGAATAATGCAGTGATTCCACACATAGAATATCTATTTTGATAGCGTTTTTTTAAGATTATTGACAATTCCATGGAATTGTCAAGCACTAACGTTGTTACTTACCTAATATGCAACTCTAGAATATCTCCATCTTTAAGTTTATGCCTAAGCATTAGTCTTTGTCCTGGAAACTTAGCTGATTTACCCCAAACTCGTGCAAACTTAAACTTCTTCACAAAGTCTTTATGTAACTTACGACAAACTCCACCAATAGTACTTCCCTTTTGAATAATTAACGGCTCTTTCATATCTGCTTCTTTTCTTGGTTCTTTCATATAGATTCGAATAAACTTAAGCGAAGAGAAAATCAAATCTTGTAATTTTGTTATATTCTTTCCTGTATGAGCAGAAATCTGAATGTGAGCATTTACCTTCTTCATTACTTTCTTTAACTCGCTTGGTGTTGCTAAATCTGATTTTGTTACACAATGAATCGCAGGCAAATATTTTTTATGGCCTTCAATACCATCAATAAAATCGTCAACATCAATTTTTGATCGAATTAAAACGTCTGCATTGTTAATTTTAAACTGCCTTAAGATTTTTTTCATGGTTTCGTCATCTAAATCTATTTCCACTGTTTTCCAAATATTAATTCCTCCAAAACCAGTTTTTTTAATCCACATTTGTGGTTTTTCTTGGTTTAAACGCACTCCTGTTTCACGCACTTCTTTAAGGATCGCTTGATACTGCCCTGGTTGCGTTACATCTACAACAAGAAGTACTAAGTCAGCGTTACGAATTACTGCTAGAACTTCTTTTCCTCGACCCTTCCCACTTGCTGCACCACTGACAATCCCTGGAACATCCAAAATTTGAATCTTTGCTTCTTTGTATTCCATAACTCCTGGAACAACACTCAATGTTGTAAATGCATATGAACCAACTTCTGAATCTGCATCAGTTAATTTGTTTAGAAGTGTTGATTTCCCCGATGAAGGGAATCCCAAAAGAATTACTGAAGCGTCACCAGATTTTCTGACTGAATATCCATGCTCTGATTGGCCTGTTTTTTTACTTGAGCGCAAGGTTTCTTTTTCTTTAAGCATTGCAATCTTTGCTTTGACTAAACCAATGTGGCCTTGCGTTGCTTTATTGTACTTAGTCTTCTTGATTTCAGCTTCAAGTTCCTTTATTCGCTCTTTGTTACTTGCCACTTTTTGTACATTTCTTGTTATGCTCTATAAAGCTTTTTACTAAAGTTAAGGATTGCTGTCTTAAATGTTTAGGCGCTGGCCACAGCGGCGCCTGCAAGGTTCAGCTCAGGACAAGGAACACAAGAGTGTTCCCTTCGCTGAAAATATATCTATTTTTCCGTCCGTGCCAGCGAATAAGGCCGGCGCGCCAACATTTAAGATATCAGTAGTGGTGGTGACCAAAGCCTTTTATACGCTAAAATATTCATTCTACTAATGGATGTTGTTGTACTTGCGCTTCTCGCAGCTGGATTTATACTCTTTTTTGGTTCTTTTGCAGAATTTATTTTCCGAAAATGGCACATTCCCGATGTATTATTTCTCATTCTCTTAGGTTTTGTTATTGGTCCTAGTGTCCTTGGCTTTATTGATCCAGGCGATCTTAGTGTTGTTGCACCAATATTTACTACATTCACTTTGATGTTTTTGCTTTTTGATGGGGCATTTAATATTAACCTTAGTTCGCTTTTGAGTGAATTTTCCGATAGTATGATGCTTACAATTTGGAATTTTTTTGTTTCTTCCCTAGTTGCATTTTTGATTCTTTTTGGCTTCGGTTTTGGTGTTGCGCCTTCATTATTTGCAGCGTTTGCTCTTGGAGGAGTCTCTTCTTCATTTGTCATACCAATTCTTCGTCAGTTGAAATTATCTGGAAAATTATTCTCTTTGTTGACTTTAGAGTCTGCACTCACAGATGTTTTTTGTATCGTTTTTTCACTTGCAGTTCTTGAATTTGTACAACTTGGTGGCGCTAGCTTGCAAACAACATTTGCGCAAATCATTGCACTATTTGCTGTTGGGGCAGCTGTTGGACTTGCAGCCGGGAGCCTTTGGTTTTTCTTGCAAGTCAAATTTTTTGAAGAACATAATTACATGCTTACTGTTGCGTACTTATTGATTATCTATGTACTCACTGAATTTCTTCAAGGGAATGGAGCAATTGCAGCACTCTTTTTTGGGTTAGTTCTTAGCAACTCCAAAAAACTATCAAGCATATTTAAGGGAATTGTTAGTAGTAAAGCTAAAGATAAGAAAAAAGCACTACGTGGGGACTTAGGAGTATCAATTACAACCAGAAGTGAAGAACATTTTTATGATCAGATTTCTTTCTTTTTGAAAACATTTTTCTTTGTCTACATTGGAATTTTAATTAACATTGGGGATACCCGTAGCCTTTTGATTGGTGGCATTCTATCTGTTGTTATAATGGTGGCAAGGCGATCCTCAGATTTGTTGAAAAATATCATCACAACTTCCAATAAAGCAATAATTAACAGTATGTTTGCAAGAGGACTTGCTGCAGCTGCTATCGCGCAAATTGCAATTAGTAGTAATCTTTCTGGGGCTGTAGAAATTGCAAGTATAATTTACATAACAATTGCAGGAACCATTTTACTTAGTTCTCTCTCCATTTTGATCGAACAATATAAAAAACCAATAAAGAATATAACAAAAACAAATGGGTCTGCTTGAGTTTATTGGGATTTTGACAACGCGCGTATTGCTCGCTTTCTTAGTTTTTAGTTTAGGTACCATTGGGGCTAGTATCGCAAAACGTCTTGTTCGACGCTTGCTTCGTGAGAGTAACGTGAACCGAGCACTGGCATTACTTAATATCCATTACAATCTTGAAGAGCTTGGAGGAATCTTTGCTTTTTATTTGGTTTATGTGATCACTGGGGTTGTCACTCTTTGGCTTCTTGGTATCGCATCCATTGTCATGTGGATATTGCTTTTATTACTCGCTATCGCTATCGCTTTTAGCGTTGCAGCATTTGCTAAAGATTTATTGCCTAATTTACGCGGGTGGTATCAACTTCGCCGTGCTAGAAGAGTTATTATAGGCTCTGAAATCTCTTTACCTCATGTTTCTGGTACTGTTGAGAAAGTTCGCCTTGTGGAGACTCTTGTTCGCTCACCTGCTGGAGATCTGTTGCATGTACCAAATAGATTGTTTTGGGAGAAGTGAATTAATTCTTACTTTAAAGAATACTAACTTGCTAATGACTCGAGAAGACTAATTAACTCCCATAGTTGACTTCTGATGTATGTAGAAATTCCTTGCAAATCTAATTCTTCAAGGGAATGGATTGCTTTTTGAATTTTTAAGTCTTCTTCACCAAGAAGATCTTTAGAAATGTTTGATAAATTTTCTTTTAATCGTTTACTGCAATCAGGATCTTCACAAATCATCTCAATCATTTCTGTTGCTTCATGGACATCTTCTTGCATTTTACTCACCTTTTTCTGCTTCTTGCATTAATTCTTTTTGAAGCTTTTCCATTTTCTCTTTTATAGCAGATTCTTGTGTTTCGATTTCGGTCATATGTAATTCTAATTGTTTATGCTCTTCTTGCAGTTCTTCTTGTAATTTATTATTGTCTTTTGCAATTAGAAGCTTTCCTACAATTTTATAACTTTGTTTTGAATCTGGAAGACTCTTTAATGCAGAATCTAACTCAAAGATTTGTTCCTGAACTGCATTTTTTTGTTCGAGTAAAGAATCAATGTTTCTCTTTAGAAGTTGAAGCCGATTCACTATTTCTGATGACATTTTTGCTTTTTATTTGGGGGTAACAGATTTTTCGCAGATTATCTTGCTTTAACTGTTACAGCAACACTTCGGCCTTTGTAGAGAACTTTGTGGCCACAATACGGGCAACGTACTCTTGACGTTGTATAACTATTATCAACATCTTTTGCGCAATTAAAACAAGTGTATCCCATGGTTATTCCTCGTTGAAGTTTACTTTAAAATTAAAAGTTAAATTTATGCTATTGAATAGGCTTTTCCTGCAAACTTTGCACTACAGCTTCTACAGTTCCAGATTCCCATTGCAAGACGCTTAACATTTACTTTGTTACAAAATGGGCATTTCTGCTTATTTAGATACTGTGCCTCAATCTTTGCGACATTACTTCTGGTCTTACGGCCATAACGTGCTCCAAATCTTTTTGTACTTGACATTTTGATATTTCCTTTGTTGATTTACTTGAAAATGAACGAAAGTGGGGCCGCCCGGATTTGAACCGGGGTTCAAGCGTCCCAAACGCTTAGTGATAGACCAAGCTACACTACGGCCCCACAAATGCTCTCTTATAAATGTTTCTGTCGGTAAGTGAATTCTTTGAAAAGTGGCTGTTTTCTTTAAAAGGTTTACTGTTTAAATATATCTCTTCTTTGAGAATTATAATATTTTAAGCTCTTTTGGTGATTTTGTAAGCATTTGAACCTTATCTCCATCCCACACAACAGTATCTTCAATTCTTATCCCCCATTTGCCCTTCCTATAAATTCCTGGTTCTATGGTGAAAGGCATATTTTTCTCTATTATTTGGCTGCAACCTTTCGCTATTCTTGGCGCTTCATGTATTTCTACACCAATACCATGTCCTAATGAATGAAGGAATAATTTCTCTTGATCTTTCAATTGTTCTCTTGCGAATGCATCAAGTATTTCTAAGGATTTTTTTGATTCTGTTAGTTTTTTTGCTTTTTTTATACACGCTTCTTGGATTTTCAAAAGTAAATTATAATAATCTTGTTCTTCTTTGCTCGGATCCCCAATAGAAAACATACGTGTCATGTCAGAACAATACCCTTTGTACTTTGCTCCCATATCAATTAATAAGAATCCTTCTTGTAATTTTTCTGTGCTCGTTTTATGATGCGGAGTTGCGCTATTTTTTCTAGTTGCAACTATTGTTGGAAATGAAGGAATTGCGCCTTGTTCTTTTATTCTTTTCTCGAGGAATAAGGCAACAGAAATCTCTGTTGGAAATAAAGTTGCATCTTTCTTATACTCTTTTACAAAATCTTTTAGTGCTGTATCAGCTATTTCTGCTGCACGTTTCATCAATGTAATTTCTTCTTCTGTTTTTGTTAAACGTAGTTTGTTTATTGTCTCGGTAACATCAACCCAATTTGTGCTTGGAAGTTCTTTTTTTAATGCCTCAAATTGTTTAACTGTGATTACTGATTTGTTGATTGCAATTGTTAGATTTTTGTGTTTACTGAATTGTTCTTTTAGATCTTCTTTCCATTCTTTTTTGTAAATTAATTTGGTTATTCCTTCACTTGGCGAAAGATTGTCGAGATTACTTAAGAGAATTTTTGCGTCATGTTCTGTTACTTGCAGCACACTAAAACTCGGTTCAATTTCTGCTATGTAGGTTATTGAAGGGTCTGGGTGGATGAGAAGTAAAAGATCAATCTTTTTTTCTTTGAGAATTTTTTGGAGATCTTGAAGTTTCATTAGAATTTTAGGAAGTTATGTCTTTTAAGTTATTTGTGCCCAATTTTAGGCCACCAACAGCTATATAAAGCAGAAAATAATCATTTACTTCATGCAAAAGCTAGTTCTACCTAACGGTTTAACTGTACTATATCAAAAAGTTTCTGGTCTTGCTGTATCAGTACAGGCAATGGTGCGTGTTGGAAGTAACACAGAGATCCAAGGGGAAAGGGGAATTGCACACATGGTTGAACACCTTGTTTTTGAAGGTACCCCTCGGCGACCCGAAGGTAATGACATTGCGCGTAGTATTGAGAAAGTAGGTGGAGAATTTAATGCGTATACAAGCAACCATCGAACAAATTATTATGTCAAAGTTTTACGTAAACACGCTGGT
>CAYTOG010000008.1:0-33355 GCA_964439765.1 uncultured Methanosarcinales archaeon | reverse complement strand
GGGTGGACAATTAATGTTAACAAGTGATGTAGAAAATTTCCCCGGGTTCGAAAAAGGAGTCATGGGTCCAGATTTGGTGGCTATAATGCGAAAACAAGCAGAACGTTTTGCAACAGAATTTCTAACTGAAGATGTTACTGAAGTTGATTTCTCAAAAAGACCATTCAAAGTAAAAACGCATGAGAAAGAGTTCACAGCAGATGCTGTAATAATTTCAACTGGTGCAAATGCCAGGTGGTTAAATTTAGAATCAGAACAAGCCTTGCTAGGCCGTGGAGTAACAAGTTGTGCAACATGTGATGGCGCGTTCTTTAAAGATAAAGAAGTAGTTGTTATTGGTGGCGGAGATTCAGCTATGGAAGAAGCAATTTTTCTAACAAAATTCGCAAGTAAGGTAACTGTTATTCATAGAAGAGATGAGCTTCGTGCAAGTAAAATCATGGCAAAAAAAGCAATGGATAATCCAAAAATCAATTTTGTATGGAATAGCGAAGTTCTTGAAGTTCAGAATGTAGAACAGAAGAAAGTAACTGGGGCTAAAATTAAAAATAATAAAACTGGCGAAGAGTCAGTAATTCCTTGTGAGGGATTTTTCTTAGCTATTGGCCATAAACCAAACACAGAATTGTTCAAGAAAACAGAACTAAAAATCGATGAGAAAGGATACCTTTCAACAGAGGGGAAATCAAGCAGAACAAATATTGAAGGGGTTTTCGCCTGTGGTGATGTGCAAGATCAAACGTACCGTCAAGCAATCACTGCAGCAGGTTCAGGGTGTACAGCAGCACTTGATGCTGAACGTTTTTTAGCAGAACATGAAGACAATTAATATGAAACAAAAAACAAGCTACACTATATTTGTTGTACTATTACTGTTCTTTTCAGTAGTTGGTCTTATAACTTCAATATATCTTGCGGATTTACATTATCAAGCAAAAAGTTCTGAGGCAATTTGCGATATTAATTCAACAGTGTCTTGCACTAATTTGGCGCAAAGTGAATACAGTAAAATTGGCCCAATACCTATTGCTGTACTTGGGATAATGGCATATGTTGTGTTTACAATAATTTCTTTGTTATTATTATTTCCAAATAAAATAGGGACATTCCATCCAAAAATCACAACAAAGAACTTAGCAAAAGCAATTTTATCACTTGCGGCAATATCTCTTTTATTTACAATTTATTTAATCATAGTTGAATTAGTTGTGAGCATATTCTGTTTAGGATGTTTAGTGTCATGGATCGCAACAGCAGGTTTATTCATAACTTCGTACCTTCTTTACCAAAAAGTATAAGTACTTCTACCAAACAAATTAAACAACTAATATTGAGGTGAAATCAATGAAGAAAATAGGATTTTTTATAATGATTATAACTGTAGCGATGTTTCTAGTGTCTTGTACTGGTGGAGAAACAGGCGATATAACTGACACAACAGAATCTGAAGCAGAATTAGCATTAGCAGAATGCTTAACAGAATCAGGAGCTTTATTTTATGGGGCATATTGGTGTCCACATTGTATTGATCAGAAAGAAATGTTTGGTGAATGGGTAGATTTTGTACCTTATGTGGAATGTGAAGATGAGCCAGAAACGTGTTCTGCGGCAGGTATCACTGGATACCCAACATGGATTTTTGGTGATGGAACAGTTGTGCAAGGAGCTCAGAGTCTTGAAACATTAGCTGGGTATAGTGGTTGTGAGTATACTGAATAATAAACAAAATTTTTTTTCTTTTATCTTTTTAATTTCTTTCTCCACAACATTTAAAAAACAAATTCAAGCAGAGGGGAACTATGACAAAATTAAAAGTAATTCACAAAAGAGATGAATGTATTAGTTGTGGCGCCTGTGTTGCTATCTGTCCAGACTTTTGGAAAATGGATGAAGATGGATTATCAACACTTAAGGGAGCAAAAAAAATAGATGATCATTTTGAATTAGAAATCACAGAAGAGCAAAGAGCAACAAATGAAGAAGCTGCTGAAGTATGTCCTGTGCAAATAATTTTCGTCAAAGAAGAATAAATTCTATTATCTTCGCCTACGTTGTGGGCGAATAGGTGCACGCCTTCTTGAATCTTTTCCACCAGGCCTAACATTCTTATTTCTCTTAGAGTTTCTACTGCTTCCCTTCTTTGCAGAACCAGTAGTTGCAATTGGTGGTCGTTTTTTAATAGCGATCATACAATGGTCCATCTCAAATGGTTCAAGGCCACGTAAGTCAGTGATCATAAATTCTTTTTCAATTTTCTCACGAACTTCCATAAAAATTTGCTTAGGATCTTTTTTGATATTGATACTTTTTGCTTTTACAGCAAGGAGCCCAACTCCATCCTCTTTCAAAAACATCCTTACATTACGCATGAAAATTTCAGCTTGATCTTTTTGAGCAATATCTTGAAAGACAACATCAACTTCACAGACCCTATCAGAATATGAATCAGGGTGATGTGCATCAGCCATAATTGGGGCCATGTTAGAACGTTTTTCACACAAAAACACCAGATCGCGAACAACACGTGGAGCAAAATCTAAACAAAAGACAAAGCCATCTGAACCAACCATGTCAGAAACATAACTTGGTGTGTGGCCATGAGATGCTCCTAAATAAAGGACAACACTCCCTGAACGAATTCCAGTGTTTGGACAACCTTTTAGAACATAAGCTGCAAGCTTACTACGTTTTGCTTCCCATGTACGGTAGACAGAGCCACCATCACGAAGAATTCTCTCTCCAAAATGTGATTCTGAACTTTTTTCAAGAGATTTTGTGTATAACTGTTTCTTCTTGTAATCAGTATAAATTTCAAAGATTCCTTGGGGCTTAATCTTGGGTGGTGCCATGTAATGTACAGAATGATTCTGTTTTATAAATATAATTGTTAGCTCCAGAAAAATAAGGGTTAGCTTTCCTATAATCTTATAAAATATCTAATTTTAATCAGTTTATGCAAGGAAGCAAGGAGCCTAATCACAAGAAAAAAGTAGATAAAGTTCCATCTAAAAAAATAAAGTCAGAACTTTGCACTGTTATGTTTCTTGATATTGTAGGGTATACAAATAAGACGGCAAAATTACAGCGAGAGGAATTCTCGATATTGCATGATTCTTTTGATGAAATCTCAAAAAAATTATTCAATAAATATAATGGGGAAATAATCAACAAGGTTGGAGATGCATACCTTACAAAGTATTCTTCTGCAACAAGCGCTTTGTTTTGTGCAATAGAGTTACAAATAGAATTTCAAAAATATTCTTTAGGAAAAGAACCACTCAAAAAAATACCTGTTAGGGCAGCATTGCACATGGGGGAAGTGATAAAAAGAGGAAAAAATGTTTTTGGTGATGCTGTAAATACTGCTGCAAGAATAGAATCAATTACAAAGCCTGGAGACATAGTACTAAGTGAAGCAGTATTTCAAGCTTCTAATGGGAATAAAATACCATTTAGATTTCTTGGTTCAAAAAAGATGAAAGGATTAAAATATCCAATAAAATTATTTCAAGTAAAGAAACCATACAAACAGATAATTCATTCAAGTGGAGGAAACTTAAGACAACTAAAAAATCATGCGCCTGCAATGTTTAATATCTTCATTTTCTGTTTACTATTCGGTCTAACATTTGCGATCATAATTATGATATTGGGTGTAATATGAAAATGTGGAAAGAATTGTTCAAAAAAGACCAAGAATTAGTTCTAGCAACGTGTTCTCCACAGGCAGAACCAAATGCAAATATTGTGATGTCTTTGGGATTTGTAGACGATAAATTACTAGTTGCAGACAGTCAAATGACAACAACCATTAATAATCTTCAATCAACAAAAAAGGCATGCGTTGTTGCCAAAGACAAAAGTGAATACTATAAGATTAAAGGAACAGTTGAGATAGTTAATTCGGGCAAATATTATGATCTCTGTTGCAATGAAGACAAAAAATACCCTCCAAAAAACGCAATTTTAATTTCTGTTGAAGAAGTTTTTGATTTAGATAAAGTGAAGAGAATATATCCTTTGTAAATTTTTTCATAAATCTGGTCAATACACTTTCAAATCAAAACAAACTCGGAAGACATATGGTGCATGTTGTCCACATTTTACAGTGTTCATAAGTTCAACTTCAAAGCCCAGTTCTTCACAGTAATCAACAATATTCTGCCCTTCTGAAACAATATCCTGAGCATTCAAAAAAGAGTAAAGATGAATTGTGCCTCCACTTTTAACTTTAGGAAGAGCAACATCTAAAAATTCTTCAGACGTTTTAGGAAGTGGCATAAGAACACGATCAAATTGTCTTTTAATGCGTGGCATTTCTACGCGCACATCTCCGTGAATCAACTCAATGCGTGAATAAGGAACTTTATTCAAGTCACGATTATATATTGCAAATCCATGGGCTTTTTGATTTAATTCGACTCCAACAATCTGTGTAGCATCACTGTGTCGAGCTAAAACTAGTGGGTATGGAGCACAGCCACTAAACATTACAAGGACTTCTTCTTTTGGACGAACAAGTTTCGCAATACGTAAACGTTCATGTCCAAGTCTCGCAGAGAAATATGTTTCTTCAATGTTCATGAATAGACGTACTCCACTTTCAAGGTGAGTTGTTTCTTTACGATTTTCTCCTGCAAGAATTTCAACAGCACGTGTTCTAAACTGGCCGCTGTGGATTGCTGTTTTCTTAGCAACTACTTTGATATTGTGGACTGTTTTCAAATAGGCTTCCGCTATTTGTTTTTCTTTTCCAATCAGTTGATCTGGTATCTCTAAAAGAAGAATATCTCCAATGATTTCTTGGCTGCGAGGCACAAGTTGCATTTCATCTTCACTCAAAAAAGTCTTTAATAGATCATCAACAAGAACAATTTTTGTCTTAGCTTCAAGTTCTTTTTCAACAATTTCAATGCCTTCAAGTTCATCTCCATGTATCTCATCTTCGACAAGGGGGAAATAGATATATTCACTGTCTGTGCTTGGTAAATAATTACAATCAAGCATTCCTTGTTCAAGGAAAAGGCTTTTCATTTTTTCAGCATCGCGAAGAGGAATTTTAGCTACTTTCATTGTGATATTCAGCACGATGTATTTTTATAAACTTATGCTCTTATCTTAATACTGAATGAAAAAACGCACCAAAACCAAAATCAAGAAATCAATTACAAAAGCTTTTCAAGCAGTTTTCAAATGCGTGTGGTGGTTAATAGCTGGATTCTTCACAGAAATTTGGCAAGGAATTGTGTGGATTGCAGGAAAAGTGCATCACCTTGGGAAAAAGGGAGCAGAACAAACAAAAAACAAAATAAAGGAAACAAAAAAGAAACGAGCTATAGAAAAAGAGCAACCGCAAACAGAAGCAGTAAAGCAAGAATTAGAAGAAATCAAGAGTATCAAAGGATCAATAAGTTCATTTGAATCATGGATTTACAAAAAACCAAGTATCATAGGAATAATTCTTGGAGCAAGGGGTACAGGAAAAAGTGCTATAGGAATGTTTTTGCTCGAAAATTTCAAAGCGAGAACAACAAAAAACATCTATGCTTTAGGGTTCAAACAATCAGCAGTTCCGAAATGGATTAAAGTTATTAATACAATAGATGAAATAGAAAATGATGCAGTTCTTCTTATTGATGAAGGCGGTATTGAATTTTCAAGCAGATCAAGTATGAGTGATGCGAACAAACTCCTATCTGAAATTCTTCTAATAGCTAGGCACAAAGACTTAACAGTACTTTTTATCACACAAAATAGCAGCAACTTAGAAATAAACGCAATTCGGCAAACAGACTTCCTATTACTCAAACCTTCATCATTGCTGCAGAAAGACTTTGAGCGAAAGAAGATCAAGGACATTTACGATGGCGCACACGACGATTTCGAAGAGCTAAAAGACACAATTGGAATAACATATATCTACAGTGATCAGTTCAGAGGTTTTGCAACAAACACACTTCCAACTTTCTGGAGTGATAAAGTGAGTAAGGGATATGCAGGAAAGTAAAAAATAACAGAAAAAATTAATTAACATCTAAAAAGTATTTTTCATAAGCATCTACAGCAGAGTAGAAATATGGGCAAATAGTTCCTTTAACTTCAGGAATCTTTTTCCAAACAAAATCATTGTGTTCTTCACTAATAACGACTTCTCCCCTAATCAATTTACAAAGAAAGATAATCATTGTTATAGCTTGACCATCATCTCTTGTAAAATGACGTATCTCTAAAGGGGAACCGATATCAATTGTTAGTCCAACTTCCTCAAAAACTTCTCTTTGAAGGCCAGAAAACGGACTTTCGCCAGAGTTTAATCTTCCTCCAGGAATTTCCCATTTATTGGCATCATGCGCATCATTATTTCTGCGTTTAATAAGTAACGCCTTGTTGTTATCATCAACAATAAATGCTTTTACAGCAATTGCAGTGTTCATCAAAACCACTCACCCAAACCCTTCTGTGCTTTAGCTTTACATGCAACAGAAAGTCTCTCCAATTTAGAACGCATTCTCTCTTCTGAAAATCCATGCCGAGAAACTAAACATTCAACAAGCCCTTCAACATCAACTTCGCCCCAAGATAAATCTGTAACAGAGATAGTTGGCATATCATGAATCACAGAGAATAATTCGCGCCAAGGAAGTTCCGGATACAGTGAATCCCATTCAAGAGAATTAAACAACGATTCAAAGTCACCACCACATTCTCGAACTAACTTCAACGCTTTCTTTTGCCCAATTCCTTTAATTCCAGCAGGGTTGTAATCAGTTCCAACAAGCATAGCAAGAACAATAAATCCTTCACGATCAATTCTAAGTTCCTTAAGATTCTCAGAAAGCAATAATTCTTCAGCTTCGACTTTTACTGTACCGATTTTACCTGTACGTTTGCGACGACCAGCAATTGATAAGTTTCGAATCAAACGAGGACAACCAAAAATTAAATTATCATAATCCTGGCTAATACATGCGTAAGCGACTCCACTAGAAACCATGGCTGAAGCTTGGGCTTCACCTTCTGATGGCGCTTGTACAATAGGCAAACCTAATAACTTAATTACTTCTTTGCTGTCCTCAATCATTTCTTTAGTCAGTTTAGAGGTCCTCCCAGCAAATTTTCGCATTTCTTCTAAATCTCCAGAATCTTTTGCTTTTTGTAAACGAAGTGAAGCATCTTTTTTAACAGCCTCACGTTTTTCCCAGGTTGCACGTTTAATGTCTGGGGCTTTTCCATCAAAAACAAATACGAATTGCATGCCTTCTTCCATGAGGGATGTGGTTCTATTGAAGAGCCCAATCAAATGAGAAGTAATTTCTCCTTTTGAATTTGTTAAAGGAGAACCATCTGGTCCCCGAATTGTAGTTAAGAATTGATACAAATAATTCATTGAATCTATAGCAAGAATTTTCCCTGAAAGAGTTTTTGTATCAATATTCTTTCGCACAATAATATCTTTAATTTTTAATCCCATAAAAGAACTCCATAAATTAATTTATTTTTCTTGCTTCTCCATTTTCAAAAGTAACAAATTATCAAAACTTCCACTCTCTAAAAAGTCTTTTGCTTTTGGACTAATCTCTTCAGTGTATAAGAAGAGAAGTGGCAATCTAGCAACCTGCGCTTCCATGTATGCTGCTGAAATATCTTTTTCATCACATTTCTTTTTTCGTCGAACCTTACAAAAGAATAAGACTTTACCAATATTGGTAGGAACTAAGAGATGTAAAACTAATTCTGAATTTTTACGAACAACTTCACTTGACTCAATAAGAATTCCAAGTTCTGAAAAGAAGGTTTCAACCTTAGGCAATAAATCTCCCGGTTTGCCCTTGTGTTTTGGCAGAATAACATCTTTTAATTTTTCAACAAGGGATTTTTGTTTATCTTGCGCTGATTGCTTTTCAGATTTAGATGTTTTCTTCTCTGTAACTTTACTATTTTTCAAATCAACTTTAGAAGTTGCTTTCTTAGAAACTTTTGTTTCTGGTTTTTCTTTAACAACTTTTTGAATATCACTAATTTGTTGTTGAACGCTCTCTTTGTCTATCTCAATTTCAGAAGGGGTAACAACTTCAATATCTGCAGTGTTAGTAACTTCTACAACTTGAGCTTGTACGGTGTCATCAAATTCAACTGAACCACGCGTAACTGCTGCAGTATTTTCAGGATAAACTGAATCTACATGCGCTTCTCCTTTTACAGTTGTGTTTGGCGGGTATTCACTGCCCCAGGGATTGCGTAAATCCGATTCCCCATTAGATTTTTCAGGAGCAGAAGTTGCAAGGGCAGATGCACTAGGAACATTTTGAATTTTGTTAGATTCTTTAGAAGTGACTGCTGGAGTTGACAACTCATTGGATGGAACCTCTTCAAGAGCTTCCCTTGGCCCAACTTGCTGTAAGAGCGAAGATACAATCAAATTGGTTTCATCCGGCTCTAACATATACCATCGCCAAAAAAGTTCTTTAGTACCACCAACACTAACATGCATAGGGATAGCAAAATCTTTCATTTTACGAAGTGCAACTTTGCTTAAAAGATCGAGCTGAGCTTCACGGAGAACTTTCAATTGTTCAAGGGTGTCATAAACTGCGCGATCCTTTGAATTCAATCGATCTGCAAAAAGTGCTAGTCTTTTTTCTTGACCCGGAAGATAATATAATGGTGAGGATCCAATTTTCATTTGAGAAATTTTCACTTTACCAGCAGCTTTCAATTCTGAGAGGTAAGCTGAAACAATAATAGCTTCCCCTTTCACCTCTTTTGCGATTTTTGGTGAAACTTGGGGCCCACTCCTCTTCAAAATAGCAAGAATTTTCTCAGGCATTGACATAAAAAAGTAGCGCCAAAGCAGCTTTATTAAGTTTTTGTAACCATTGTATCTATAGGAATTTTAACTTTATGGTTTCATCCACTTAACAACATAATAGGTGACATCTCCTTCATCATCTACAACACCAATTAATAAGCGCTTTTTAGTACTGTGGGCAACCCTATTTTTTGCACTAAAATCGTGCCATGTTAGAGTTTCTCCCTCATGAACTGGGTATACAACCCATCTAGCGTGGTCATCTCCAGGTTTAATTCCTCTATCGTATACTCTAAAATCAGCACCGAATTTAAGAGCGGTTTTAATGATGTATCCTCTATTACGAATATCTTTAAACACAGAATATCGAATCCAAAAATTTGGTTCTACTTTCCTAGCTTTTCGAACATAACTCTCAAAACTAATTTTTCGGTTTGCCTCACTACGCAAATCAAGACGCTTCTTTTCAAATAAATAGAGTGCTTCAAGAAGAGATAGTTCAACTTTACCTCCTTCCATAATTGAACCAAATCGAGACTGATTGTAAAAATCTCTAGCATCCTCACTAGATTCAGTAATTACTTTTTCTCGTGCAAGAATAGCTTTTACTTGACGTTTTTTTGGTTTAGAATCATCTTTTTCTTTACTATTTTTCCCAGAAACAGAAACAACTTCGGAATTACCATAGTGGGGAACAACTGTGCTTCGAAGATCTCCTCCGAGAGATTCATTTTCAACAACAAAATCTTTTGCAATAGAACCAAGTCCCTTTGGTTCTTTAGAATCAAGATTTTTTTCTGTAGGAGCAACTCCCCCAATTAATGTTTTTTGTGCCATATTTTCTCCATACGGGTATATACCAGTCTTGCCGTTACATGCCTTTCGTATACATGCTCTATTCTGGGTCTATTTTAAAAGGTTTATGAGGAAAATTAGCACAAAAGTATAAATAAAAAAACTAACATTCTACAAATCAATGAAATTCTACTGCTATGATAAATGTGGGACTTGTAGAAAAGCAAAAAAGTTTCTAAGAGAAAGGGGAATAATATTCCAAGAAATTCCAATCAGGGAGCAACCGCCAAGTAAAGCAGAACTGAAACGTATGATTGTAAAGAGAACTATAAACAAAATTCTGAACACATCAAGTAAAACCTATCGAGAATTAAACATAAAAGAAAAACGTAACACTCTATCAAATAAAGAGCTAATTGATATCTTGCACAAAAATGGAAATCTCATTAAACGGCCGTTTGCAATAGGTTCAGCACATGGAAAAGAAGTTTTACTAACGGGATTTAAAATCGACGAGTGGAAGAAGTTATTTCCATAAAAGGCAACTAGATCATAGTAATATTATTAAATAATATAGATGAAAAATATGTATGTGTGAACATCAAGATAGGGTTCAAGAATACTTAGAAAGAACACTTGCTGTAAGAACAGTAGTTCATGCAGACTTAAATCTCCAAGAGAGAATTTATAGATTGCTTAATTTTGAAGTGAGCAGAGAGAGTGATGAGTGTCCAAAAAACGTTGATTTATTGGGGTCGGGATTGCAAAATCGGGTTTATGGGGTTGGTAATATCTATATTAATGATAAAGAATTATTCTTGGCAGTGAGAATACCTAAGTCACCAATTTTATGTATTTCACCTAATCTTGATGGGAGTATGCATGATGATTGGCCAATGTGGGAGGATTTAGAGAGTTATGTTGGCGGATTTGTTCAAGGAGATAAAGGACCATATTTTGTAGCTGTTCTTTCTGTACCAATCCCTTCTTGGAGAAATAGGAATATGGCAGTAATTTTAACTGAAGATATGTCTCGAGGTGGAAGAACACCATTAAAAACAATAATGGGAGATAATGTGTTTATGCATCGAATAGAAACAGATGGTTCAAAAACGCGGGTGTTAGTAGATACTGATGAGTACTTTGGTTATCCAGTAGGAGGTTGTAGTAAATTTCTTCAAGAAAGTGCGGTAATATATGCAAACTTAAAATCTTAATCACTAATCTTATTACCACGCGAACCACTTTCATGCCAACCAGCTGATGTGATACGCATAAATTCTGCATTTGTCTGCATCTCAGAGATATTACGGGCCCCACAATAACTAATGCCTGATCGTAAACCTTTTACAAGACCATCAAGAACATTAGAACAAGGACCTTTATAGTCAACTAAAATTGGAACGCCTTCAATGTGCACATTTAATTTATTACGAATATGTTTTCTCTGAAGCTTCTCTGCCCGCTCATGATTATTTTGGTATGATGCAGAACCCATGTACCTCTTGTAGCGCCGACCATTTTTGCTTAAGATCATGCCTGGGCTTTCTTTGCAACCAGCAAAATGTGAACCAGTCATAATTGACGATGCGCCAGCAGCAAGTGCTTTGGAGACATCACCTGGATGAGTAATCCCTCCATCTGCACAAACAGGAATGTCATATTGTTTAGCAACAGATGCGACATCTAAAATTGCAGTGAATTGGGGAACACCAGAACCACTCATAACTCGTGTTGTACAAACGGGGGATGGCCCAATTCCAACTTTCAATCCGTCAGCGCCAGCAGCGATTAAATCTCGAGCAGCTTGAACAGTCGCGATATTTCCTGCCATCACATCAATATGTGCAAATGTCATTTTCAATTCACGAAGTGTTGATATTGCATAATCTGAATGACAATGTGCGATATCAAGGACCAAAACATCAACTCCAGCATCAACAAGTGCACGTCCTCTTTCAAGAGCATCCTTTACGCCAACTGCTGCTGCAACAACTAATCGTCCTTTAGAATCTCGATTTGAAGAAGTCCATTGTTCAAGTTTACGGATATCTTTTGTAGTGATCAATCCTTGTAATCGTCCAACATTATCAAGTAAGGGTAATTTTTCAATTCTGTGTCGATGTAAAATATCTTTTGCTTCAGGTATTGAAATTCCAGGAAGAGAAACAACCAGACGGCCGCGAGGAGTCATCACATCTTGAACAAATTTATTTTGATCTTCCTCATATAAATAATCTCGTGAAGTGAATATTCCAAGAACATCGCCAAATTGGTCTCCAGTGGATGTTACAATAAGGCTAGTGATATCTCTTTCATGCATTTGTTTAACTGCGTTATAGATAGTTGTTATTGGGGTAATACAAATAGGGTGGTCAATCACGTAACATGTTGAACGTTTAACTAATGAAACTTGTTCTGCTTGGTCTTCAATAGTACAAAATTGATGAAGAACTCCAATGGCCCCTTCACGTGCAAGAGCGATAGCCATTTTTGCTTCACATACACTTGCCATATTGGCAGCAGAAATGGGGATGTTAAGTTTAACATTACGAGTAAAATGTGAGCAAACATTAGCTTCACTGCGAGATTTAAGGGGAGTTCTTTTTGGAACAAGCAAAACGTCAGAATATGTTAATCCTACTCGCAGACCATCCATATGTTTGTCTTCATGCAGAAATGTATTATAAAAATCTTGTGGGGCTGCAGACCAATTTTAACAGTATAATCAAAAGAATTGTTTTAATCAAATATGGTTGTTGTCAGGATAGTTATAAGCATTTCTTATTCTTTTCTTTTTTTTCTAAAAATATATAAAGAACAAACAAAAAGTCCTCCTAGGCGTTGCCACAATGATCATAAACTATGCAATTATTTTAGTATTCCTTGCACTTTCTGCTCTTTTCTCAGGACTTACTTTAGGTTTAATGGGTCTTGATGCATATGAATTGCAAAGAAAAGTAAAACTTGGAAACAGGGCTGCTGCAAGAATTTATCCTTTAAGAAAAAAAGGAAACCAACTTCTTTGCACTTTACTAATCGGAAACGTAGCTGTAAATTCTGCCCTAGCAGTTTTTTTAGGGTCTATCACACAAGGTGTTATCGCGGGACTAGTTGCAACAGCATTGATTGTAATATTTGGAGAGATAATCCCTCAGTCACTTTTCTCAAGATACGCATTGAAGTTAGGATCAAGAGCTGTTCCACTAATATATTTTTTCCACATAATTCTTTTCCCACTGACTTGGCCACTTGCAAAAATTTTGGATAAAATCTTGGGGGGAGAACTTCCAACAATTTATTCAAAAAAAGAATTACAACTTTTACTTGAAGAGCATAACAGTAGTAACAGATCTAGATTAGATTCAGACGAACTCAGAATACTAAAAGGCGGATTAAAATATTCTGATATGACAGTTAAAGATGTAATGACTCCAAGAATAAACACTTTTTTTCTCAAGCAATCAACAATTCTAACAAAACGTACGTTACAACGGATTAAGACTAAGGGGCATTCTAGAATACCTGTTTTTGATAAAACAAGGGACACTGTGAAAGGAGTATTGTATTCAAAAGATTTGATTCCAGTGGATCCAGATGATAAAAAACTTGTCAAAGAGATCATGCGTAAGAATGTGCACACAATAAAAGAAAATAACCCTCTTGACTCTGTGCTAAATCGTTTCAAGAGAGAAAAAGTACACCTTTTTGTGGTTGTAGATCAATTTGGTGGAATGGCAGGAATAATCACTCTTGAAGATGTTCTTGAAGAGATAGTGGGAGAGATAGTAGATGAGTTTGATACACAAGTTGATATGCGAAAAATAGATTAAAAATAAAAAAAATTCTAATGTCTTTACTGTATATCTTCGTTGTCAACAAGAGAATCAATGTGGGATTGAATATCCGAAAATATTCTCTCAGGAGAGTTTGAAGCGTCTATTGTAATAACTTTATTTCCATACAATGAGAGGAGGGGTTTAGTGTTCTTCTCGAAAATGTTCAATCTTTTTTCAATCGCTTCTTCTTTGTCATCATCCCGTTGGATTAATTCTGTATCGCAGTTGTTACAAATTCCTTCTTTTTTTGGTGGAACATATTTTGTATTGTACACTTCACTGCAAGAAGAACAAATTTTTCTACAAGATATACGTTCAATAACTTGTTCTTTTTCTAAGTTTAAATAAAAGATAGCATCAATTTTTTGATTAAGTTCCTTAAGAGCAAGGTCTAAATCTTCTGCTTGCTTAAGATTTCTAGGGAATCCATCAAGAATAAATCCTCCTTTAGTTTTTTTGATCTCATTTTTGATTAATGTGATCATAAGTTCATCTGGGGCGAGTTCCCCTCTGTCTAAAATGCCTTTTAATGTTTCACCAAGGCTTGTTTCTTTTTTTATTTCTTCCCGGAGTAAATTACCTGTTCCTATGATAGTAGTTCCATAGTGTTTGGTTAATTTACTTGCAACTGTTCCTTTTCCTGAAGCCTGAGGGCCAAGTAATATTTTGTTCATAGAATGAAAAATTTTGGATTTCTTATATAATTTTTTTGATTCTCTAATTGCTTTTAAATAACCCCTGGCAGGGACCACAATCAATAAAAAGCCATTAATTCCTCCAATTAATATGGCATTTCTCCTGAAAAAATACACTCCAGAACATAGTAGTGATATTGTTGGGAATGCTGCAGCTATGCACAAACTCAAGGATTTTATTGTGAATTATAAAACACAAAAAAAGAAAGCATGCATTGTTCATGGGCCTTTGGGAACAGGAAAAACAAGTTCAATTTATGCAATTGCAAAGGAATTAGATTACGATCTTTTAGAAATTAACTCATCAGATCTTAGAAACAAAGATGCAATCAATAAATTTCTGAGTGCAGCTCTTGGGCAGATGTCACTGATGATGAAACCAAAAATAGTTCTAATTGATGAAGTGGATAACACAAGTGGGAGAAAAGATCGCGGTGGAACAATAGAGCTTGCAAAAGTTATTACAAAATCAAAATATCCTATTGTTTGTACTGCTAATGATGGCCAAGATAAAAAACTCAAAGCCCTAAGAAAAGTAGCAACAATTCTAGAATTTAAAAAACCAGACCATGATGAGATCATTACGTTTTTCAAAACAATTTGCACAAATGAAAATATAATCTTTGATGACAATGCTCTTTCAGCTCTTAGCAGGTCTTGTGATGGTGATTTAAGGGCTGCTCTTCTTGACTTACAAATACTAAGAAATGAAAAATTAACTCTTGAAGCAGTAATGAAACTTGATGACAGAAAAAGAACACAAACAATTCTTCATGCACTAAAGGTTGTGTTCAAATCAAGCACTGCAGAAACTGCACGAACAGCATTCAATGATGTCGATCTTAACCCAGATGAAATATTGTTGTGGCTCGAGTACAACTTGCCATATGAGTATAAGGATCCAAAAGCATTAAGTGAATCCTTCAACTATTTATCACGTGCAGATATTTTCAAAAAACGAATTATGAAATGGCAACATTGGCGTTATTTAGTATACATTTTCGATTTACTAAGTGCAGGAGTTTCAACAGCAAAAGAAGAGCGTAACCCAAACACGATTCCTTATAAGCGTTCTTCAAGGCTTTTGAAAATGTGGATGGCCAAAAATAAGAATGCAAAAAAACGTGACATTTCAGAAAAATACGCGAAGAGTATGCACACATCAAGCAAAGTGGCTATGAAACATTTGCCATACTTAAAACATATCATCAAACATTCAAACGAAGAACAAAAGCAGGAATTCTACCGTGAGCTTGAATTAACCAATGACGAAATAATGTGGCTTAGGAAGTAAATAGAATAAACAAAAATCAAAGAATAAGCTTATTCCAACACTCCATTTTCTTTAACTGTCTCTAAACAAATCATGCTTTCCGTTCGAGAAACACCTTCCCAACTTTTAATCCCTTTTTTATCATCAAAAATAAAAGAGGAAAGTTCTGAGTTATTTTTGAAACGAACTTTAGTGACAATATCAAAAATGCCTGCGGTGATATACACTTCTTCTACATTTTTTTGTTTAGAAAGGCGGTTAGCGATAGAGTGGACTCCCTTTTGAGAAGAAACAACAATATGGATCAATGCACAAACATTTAATCCTAACTCTTTTGCGCAAACAACTGCTTTAATTTGTGAGATAATCCCTTTGTGCTTAAGCTTGATTAAGCGACTATGAATCGTGCTGCGAGGAATCTTTAATTCTTTCTCCAGTTGATGAATTCTTTTATCTGCATTCTTTTGAACAGCAAGCAATATTTTATGATCTATCTTATCCATGTTTTTATAGAAAATCTCTTCAAATTTAAATATTTTTGTATTATTTATTGGATTATTTCTCTAATTTAACACAAAAGGTGGAAAATCTCCCTCTCTTGAAGCAATAACTATATTAATTGGGAGACAAATACTCCATAAGGTGGCAACACCTACCCAAAATCTTAATAAAACAAAGAGGAAAGTAAAATAACAATGACAGAAGACAATAAAACTCCAAAATTCACAACCGAAGAATTCCAAACATTCCTAAAAAAGAAAGGATTCATCTACCCCTCCTCAGCGATCTATGGTGGCCTCGCAGGATTATACGACTACGGGCACTTAGGAACAAAAGTAAAACACAATTTTGAAAACGAATGGAGAAAATACTTCCTCCAACTCAACCAAAATTTCTACGAACTTGAAACTGCAAACATAGCGCATGAAGGAGTTTTCAAAGCAAGTGGCCATTTAGAAAATTTTACAGACCCTGTTGCAATTAGTGAATCTGGGCATTTCGAAAGAGCAGACCACCTTCTTGAAAAAGTACTTGGCAAAAGATTCGAAGGTTTATCTTGCGAAGAGATGAAATCAATAATTGACAAGAATCAAATTAAGTGTCCAAAGAGTGGAACTAAAATAATTGAAGTAAAACATGTGAACATGATGTTCCCTGTAACTTTGGGGGTTGGAAAAACAAACACAGCATATCTTAGGCCTGAAACTGCACAAAGCCCATATGTGAATTTCAAAACACAATTTGAGATTCAGCGAAAAAAATTACCAATGGGTCTTGCACTTATTGGAAGAGCATATCGTAATGAGATTAGTCCAAGAAATTTAACACTAAGACAAAGAGAATTTACACAAGCAGAACTGCAGATTTTTTTCAATCCAGAAAAAATAACAAACCATGAAAATTGGGATCAAATAGAACATGAAAAGTTACAAACAGTTCTAGTTGAAGACAGAAAAAATGGTGGAAAAGTAATCGAAAGAACAGCAAAAGAACTAGTGGAATTGGGTCTACCAAGATTTTATGTATATCATTTAGCAATAATCCAAAAGTTTTATTTTGAAGTTCTAAAAATCGACAAAAATAAATTTAGATTTTATCAATTAGATGATTCTGAAAAAGCATTCTACAACAAGTACCATTTTGATTTAGAAGCAGATTTAACTGGGTATGGTTGGACTGAAATAGGGGGATTGCATTACCGAACTGATCACGACTTACAAGGTCACCAACGAGTATCAAAAGAAAAAATGGAAGTTTTAGATGAAACAACTGGGACAAAATTCGTTCCACATATTTTAGAACTTAGTTTTGGTGTTGATCGTAATGTCTACACGCTTCTAGATTCTGCGTACACAAATGACAAAGAGCGTGGCAACATTGCAATGAATTTGCAAACAGAAATCACTCCATTTATATGTGGAGTTTTTCCACTTGTAAAAAACAAAGAACCAATATTAAACAAAGCAAAAGAAGTTCTAACGATTGTTAAAAAAGCAGGAGTTTCTTGTTTCTATGACCAAACAAGCAGTATTGGAAGAAGGTATGCAAGGGCAGACGAAGTTGGAATTAAATGGGGAATAACAATTGATTTTGATTCGTTAGATGACAACCAAGTAACTGTAAGAAATAGAGACACAACTGAGCAAACAAGAATAGAAATTAATGAATTAATCAATTTCTTAAGAAAATAATCTTTTATTTTTTATTTATTCTAAATTTGCACACAAACAAGTCCAATCCCCAGAAACAACTTCATCATTGCCAACTAATTCTCCATCAACAGAACTGATGATTGAATATTTTCCTTCTCTTGCACAGGCATAAGTACATTTCATACTTCCATCGCCACTAAGCAATTCTGCACTTTGAAAAACATATTCCATTCCCTCAGTATCTGGGGTCCCAGAAATCGCGTGTCCAGTAACACTCATGAAACTTGCAAGTAAAATCAAAAGTGAAAGCCCAGATGTGACTAGCACAGCAGTGACCATGTGATCATCAAAACCATGTTTGACTTTTTCTTGAACTGTAGAAGAATGTGTTCTTCGAACAGCTTTTTTCACTTTTTTTCTTACCATTTTAATCATTCAGATAAATCACTACAACAATGACAAGGATATTCACTAGTTATTTCATCACAATTATCTTCGAGTGGAATACAAATAGAACCAGTTGATTCACATAGTTCATCACATGTGCTGCTCAAATCAGGATCAATTTGTTCGCAAGCTTCTTCAAGAAGATATAAAATGCCTGAATATGTTGGTGTGTCAGCATCTAAACTAATAGCTGCACCAGCAAAATTCTCTTGAACGCTGCTTTCTGCCAGATTTCCAAGGAATACACCTGCAATAGCAACAATGAACACTGCTGAGACCATAAAAGCAATCTCTCGCTTCTCTTTTGTGTTAACCATTAAGGAAAGTATAAAGCAAAAAATGTATATAAAGCTTTCTTTAAGTCCAATAATGTCAAAATAACTGGTGTTATGGTCGACAAAAGTGCTTGCAAAGAATCCAAAGATTTAAATAGCCAAAAATGTTTCAATTGCTTTAGTATTGAGAGGGAACGTGGCCCTAAAAAGAGCTGGATGGCAGTGATTTTCTGGGTTGGTAGACTGAGGTATGGTTTTAGGGAAACGAGGTATAGCTTCTGCAGCAATAATTCTTGTAGCGTTAGCCTTGGCTGTATCAACAGGTGTATTCTTACTTTCCGATGATTCAAACACAATTACTGGGGCAATTGTGGGTGATGGTGGATCAATTGAAGCTGAAACAATAACTTCTTGTAACATAACTGTTAGTGAGGATATTACAAACATTGGGCATGATTATGAATGTACTGCTGCCAATGGATTCTTTATAGGGGCAGACGACATAACTATTGATTGTCAAAACCACTCAATTACTTGTGTTGGTGGTTGTGATGATGTAGCAGGATTTGTATTAGATGGTGATAATGGAACAACAATTCAAAATTGTCGAATTTACAATTTTGCTGATGGGATGAAATTAACAAATAATGCTTCCCAAAATTTATTGACAAATAATATCCTAGAAAACAATAGCGACGGAATTGATTTAAACGACGCACCATCAAATAATGTCACATTAAGTTACTTCAACAATAATACTGTTTGTGGAATAAATGTTTCAAAATTGACTCATGATTCTAGTTCAAGTGAATTTTATAACCGTATTTGGAACAATAAATTGTATGGAGATAATGCAACTGACTTAGAGGTGTACCCTGAAGCATGTAATGATGCTGGAAGTTACACTTTTTGGTATTTGAATAAAAGCTGTACAGCAACAAACATTATTGGTGGCCCATGTCTTGGTGGAAACTTTTGGAATTCATATACAGGAGTTGATATAACTGGAGATGGTTTAGGAGATAGTAACATTCCATATCAAGATACTTCTATTTTAGCGTCAGGTGTTGGAGACCAATACCCACTAGTTGATCCTTGTGAAATGCCAGGGGTTATTGGAGAAGATACTGTTTGTCCAGAAGAAGAGTTAGACTCTGATACTGGTGAAGGTTTTGCAATAACAAGTAATAACATTCTATTTGAGTGTAATGGTACTGTTCTAAATGCTAACAGAACAGATTCTGAAGCCCACACTTGGGAAGATGATATGCGAGGAATTGAAGTTGTTGGTGTGAACAATGTTACAATTCGAGGATGTACAATTCAAGATTTCAAATATGGAATTTATATCTCAAATTCTTATAATGTTACAATTGAAAGTAATGACATTCGAAATAACAATGAAACGGGAATTTATGTGACCTCTCTTTCATACAACATCAATATAACTGGGAATAATATAACAAACACCGACACTAATGCAACAAATCAATCTTATGGAATTCAATTCATAGGATCTTACCCTTCAACAAGTGATAGAGAGAGTTGGATTGAGAATAACACAATCTCTAATGCAACAAAGGCAGGGATTTACATTTACAGTAATTCTGATTACATTGATATTCATAACAATATTTTAACAAACAATAGCAATGGGACAGAAATAATTAGTTCGGTTGCAACAGATATACAAAGTAACATTTTTGATAAAAATGATAATGTTGGATTAGCTTTCGATGGAGCATCTTCAATTGCAAGCTTTGGAACATATCTCACAACATCAAACAATTTTACAAACAACACATATGGGATTTATGCAACAGGGTCAAGCAGTAGTGCAGGCATTGTTGGTTCTTTTAACGAGGACAATTACAGTATTTACCTTTATAATTCTCCAATTGATATTACTCAAATTGATAGTGTGAATGCTCATCTATATGGGATTTATGTTGATAGTACAGATAGCCTTGAAATTAGTGGGGCAGAGATTAATAGTACGGGAGATCTTGTGGATGATCCGAAAGGAACAGCCATTTATCTTAAAGGGTCAACAGACATTAGTTTTGGATCATTGCCAATTTTATTATACAACAACTCTTTTGGACTTTACCTAGAAGATACTAATTACAGTCCATTAGTCTATTCAAATTATCTCTTTGGTGAACATTCTTTCCTTTTGAACAATACAAATAACAGTTTTTTTGATACTTCATACTATAACAATCTATCTGGACTAACAATTGTTAACGGGACCGGTGGGATCACAATAAATAGCTCTGAAGCGAACACCTTTTACAATAACAACATTTCAGGGAACACAGTTAATGCATTTTCAACAAGCCCAAATTATTGGAATACTTCAGTTTCAGTTGGTACAAATATTATTGGTGGATCTTACATTGGTGGAAACTTCTGGGACGATTATAATGGTTCAGATTCCACTGGTGACGGCCTAGGAGATACAGATACCCCATTTGATGTGTTTGGGAACATATCGCAAGGAGGAGATTCCCTCCCATTAATATCAACTGGAGATGTTACATGTGCAACATTAATTCATGACACAACGTTAGCAGGAGATGTTGACACGAACGCAACTTGTTTCACAATGGGGGCTGACAATGTAATGTTAGATTGTGCTGGATATACAATAACTGGAAATTGGACTTCTACTTATGGAGTAAAATCAAATGGGTATGATAACATAACAATTAAGAATTGTATAATAACAAACTTCACAAATAGTATTCTTTTAAGGGCAACAGATGGTTCTTTGGTGTATAACAACACATTAAATGTTTCTTATACTGTTGGATTAGACCTTGTTGATGTGAACAATTCTAACATCTCAAATAATTATTTTTCAGACCATGATCTTTATGGAATTAAGACTTTAGGCGGATTATTGTATAATACAATTGAAGAAAATACAGTTATTGGAAATTTAAGCTTAAGCTTTTTCATTTCAGATACTAATGAAACAAATTTCACAAGCAATGCGGTGAATGGTTCAGAGATTTATGCTTTCTATGTTACAGATTCAGAAGAAAATATATTCCAGAAAAATGAAATTCAAAATAGTAGTATTGGTTTCGCGTTTTTAACAACAGCAAATAATTCTATTTACAATAACATCATAAACAGCTCAGTTGGAGTGGATGAAAACGGAACAAATTATTGGAATACAACATATGATTGTGATAGTGGACCAAACATTCTTGGTGGGTCTTGTATTGGGGGAAACTTCTGGCAAGGATATAGTGGAAGTGATGACGGTACCGGAGATTATCCTTATAATTCAAGTTCAGATGGAATTGGAGACACTGATGTACCCTATAATGATTCAAACAGGATCAATATATCAAATGGTGATGCTCTCCCATTAGTTCAAACAGCACCAACATGTGGGGATGTTGCAAGTTCTCTAACGCTCACTCAAGATATAACAACAAATGGGTCTTGTTTCATAGTAACAGAAAGCAATATTACTATTGATTTTGCAGGATTTTCTGTTGTGAGTGATGGTTCAGGAATTGCAATTAACATATCTAATTTAGAAGGAATTACAATAATTGATGCGAGTATAAATAATTTCACAACAGGAATTTATGTGGACCCATCAAGTAATATTAATATTACTGCAGTAACTATTAATGGAACAGAAACAGCAATAGAATTCATTGAAGTAAATGATAGTGTTGTGGAATACTCTCATTTGTACAATAACACAAACGCAATCCGACTTAACAATTCCATCAACAATACAATTCAAATAACAAATATGACAAACAATTCGATAGGATTAAATCTACTGGAGGGAAGTTTAAACAACACAATTTATGATAACTATTTCAGCAGTTATGGGAGCAATGCAATTGATGATGGTTCAGAAAATTATTGGAATATCAGTTATACTGCAGGAAGAACAAATATAATTGGTGGAAGCGCCAGTGGTGGAAATTTTTGGAGCAATTACTCCGGAAAAGATAGTGGTGGTGGAGAATCCCCTTATGATACTAGTGGTGATGGAATTGGAGATACTCAAGTCCCTTATGCTGAAGGAATTACTGAAGGAGATGGTTTTCCTTTAACATCAGAAAGTGGGTCAGTTAGTAGTTGCCAACAAATAACAAGTGACACAATTTTAGATACTGGAATTTACTGTAACGGGGATGATGGGGTAACTATCGCAGAAGACAATATCATGTTGGATTGTCGTGGATTTGAAATTAATGGGACAGGAACAGGATCTGGTGTGTTAATAGAAGGAAGGGAAGGAGTAACAATCAAGAATTGTGTGATCCGTGGTTTCTATTATGGTATTCAAGCAACAAATTCAGTAGATACAAAAATTATCGATCAAAACACAATAACAAACAATGATTTTTATGGAATATACTTGTACCAGTCAAACAATACTCACATTGATAACAACACAATAACAAATGACAATAATGGAGTATACTCCATTGGTTCACACCAAACAACAATTGCAAATAACACCATTGATCTTCAGCGCCTATTTTATGGATATTATAGTTATGGCTCAACAAGCCCTACAGTGTATAATAATACCTTTTTCAACAACTATCATGGAATGTATTTAGTGAACACAGATGATGCTAACATCAGTGAGAACAGCGTGTCATTAACAGACATATACGCACTATTTATGCACAGTGGGTCAACAGATGCAAGTATTGAGAGAAACAATTTCACAACAGCACAATATGGAATGTATTTCAAATTAAGTAGTGGAGACAGCAATATAATTGCAAATAATATCTCTGATAACAGCATAGCTGGAATTTATTCAATAGAATCCGAGAATAACACATATGAACAGAACTTGTTAGTGAACAATTCATACAATGTCAAATTAGTGACTTCAAGTGGAACAACATTAAATAATAATACTATAAATGACAGTGCATCATCAGTGAACATTTCAGGATCGGAGAGTGTAACACTAATTAATAACACAATTGATGCAACAGAATCTCCAACAGTGTTTGTTAATGGCAGCTCTTCAATTTCTTTGAAAGATAATGTAATTCATGGGAGCACAACTCTAGTTGAAGATGAATCAGCAACTATTCTCAGAAATAACTTAACAGTGGAACTAAACATTACAATATCTTCGAGTTTAACAATTAGTGGGAATAATCTTTCCATTGCATACATAAATGACACAAATTCATCAACCATAGAGAGTAATTACTTTGATCGGTTGTGGATTGATGTTGGAGACTCTTTGACAATTGGAAGTAATGTTGCGAACGGCAACCCAAACATTGTGTTAGAGTTAACGAATGTTTCTAGCTCAACGATAACTGGTAACACAATAGAAAGCACAGAAACAGCAATATTAGTCGACGAATCTACATCAAACACATTTACAGATAACTGGCTTAAAGATAACGTACTTGGAATAAATATTACTGCAGAATCTTCAAGTAACACGTTAACAAATAATTATCTTGAAAACACAGCGAATGTAGCAGAGGACGTAGCAAACACATGGTATGCTTCAATTGATTGTTCTTCTCCAAATGTTGTTGGTGGGCCATGTAAGGGAGGAAACTTTTATTCAAATTATTATGGACTTGACGATGGTTCAAGTGGGAGAGATGAAGGGGATGGTGTTGGAGACAATCCAAGTTCATATACTGTTTCAAGTTATAGTGAAGATAGCTACCCACTAGTTCTTTATGTAGCAAGGCAATATTTTGATGCGAATGATGAAGTAACAGCAGCCTTAACTGTATCTGGAAACTTCAGTGGAACAATTGTAGATGAACAAGTGCTTCCAAACCAGAAACAACTAATTAATTATAGTGGTGGTGGGGCGATCTACGCAGAAATTTTAGGTTTGTTAAATGAATCTAATGTTGATGCAAGTACACTTGTGATCAATTACACTGATAATGTCACATTTGTGAATATTTCTGGTGTAACTGGTATTAATAACAATTATAGTGCTTACGTGTCTCACAATTATTCTTTGAATGCAGGGATATCTATTTGTCCTGAAACACAAAATTTTACTATGGAAGATTATGCTGATTGTACTAACCAGATAAATTTCACAACATTTCCTTCAACATCAGGTGGGTATTCTGCAATCTCATCAGGGGCCTCTTACAAAGTAAATAATCTTGAAGACCAAAGTATTGGTGTGGTTTTACAAGTTGGAGATCCTTGTGGGGCAAATGTGTATCATGATGTAACACAAACAAGCGATAATAGTTGTAGTACAGATTCATCATATATAATTCAATCTTCAGATGTTGTATTTGATTGTGCAGGATATAGTACAACCGGGGAAAGTTCTACTCATGGAATTAACATAACTGGGTATGATGATATTACTGTTCAGAATTGTGTTTTTGACGGGTTTATATGGGCGATTTTCATATCAGATGCAAATCGCATTACTATATATAATGTAACAGTATCAAACTCAAGTTTTGCAGGGATATTCGCATCAAATGTCACAGGGCTTAATGTAACAAATTTCACTTCAACAGACAATAATGATGCAATTGGACTTATTAAAACAAATTTTTCCACATTAAGTGAACTACAAATTAGTGAATCAACAAAAAATGCATTACGTATGGATGAATCTGGAGATAATAACATAACAAGTTCCTATCTCACCAATAATTCTATTGGGTTAAACATCACTGATTCAAATTTAAACTTAATTTATAATAATTATTTCAACAACACCTTAAATGCACATCAAGAAAATGGAACAAACTTTTACAACACTACCGAAGAGGTTGGAACAAACATTCTCGGTGGCTCAATAATTGCTGGAAATTTCTGGGCAGATTACACTGGTTGGGATATTGATCTTGATGGAGTTGGAGAAACTGAACTTCCATATAACTCCTCAATCAATGTATCTGGCGATGATGGGGATTTCCATCCACTAACCCCTACTGGCCAGATCAGCTGTGGAAATGTTCAAACAAATGTAACCATGGGGCAAGACATCTATTTTGACAGTACATGTTTTAATGTTTCAGTAAGTGACCTTGTGTTTGATTGTAATGGTTATAGCTTAACAAGAAACGATAGTGGGAACTTCTTTGGGATCGATGTTGACGGCCAAAATAATGTGACAGTTCAACATTGTACAATCTATAATGCAACTTGGGGGGCCAGATTATTCTACACAAATAATTCTTTGCTTTACAATAACACAATTATTGATTCATTAACTAATGGGCTTATAATTGAACATGGAGTAGATAATAATGTGTCAAACAACACAGTATCAGCTTCGGGAACAGCAGGAATTATTTTAGATCGATCGAATTTCACATCCATTGAGTACAACAGTTTTAATGAGTCAGGAGTTGGTTGGCGTTTAATGAGTGGAGAGTACAACAATTTCACTGCAAACTTTGTCATTAATAACACTCTTGGGATAAACAGTACTGGTGCAAATTTCACATTAATATATAACAATTATTTCAATAATACTAAGAATATAGTAGAGACTAACGGGACAAATTATTACAACACTACCTACAGTTGTTCAGACACTTTTGTAAACATTGTTGGTGGGAATTGTAGTGCAGGTAATTTTTGGAGCGATTATAATGGATCAGATAATGGTTTAGGAAGTGATGATTATAATGCAACTCCATGGAATATATCTGATGATGGTGTTGGAGACACTGAATTACCATATAATGATTCCGGGAATATCACCTCATTTAGTGCAGGTGATAATATGCCACTTGTTGCAAGTACAACATCAAGCGAAGACGCAGAAGAGTCCTCAAGTAGTTCTTCATCAAGTAGTTCAAGTTCATCAGGCGGCGGCGGTGGCGGCGGAAGTAGTTCATCAAGTGGAGATGGTGAAGCAGAAGATGAAGAAGAGGATTGTTCAGAGTCTTGGACATGCCAAGATTGGACAGATTGTAGTGATGGGGTACAAACAAGGTCTTGTTCAGATTTGAATGATTGTGGATCATACCATGATAGACCAGATGAAACACAAAGTTGTGAAGAAGATGTAGCAGAAGAAGCCGTAGCAGAAGATGATACTGCGGCAGAGAAAGTAATAGAATATATTACTGAGCCAAGTCCAGCTAGAACATTAACATTATCATCTCTTGCAATTCTTGCAGCATTTGGAACAGTGTATGCTTATTGGGGATTTATGCATCCAGCAGCAAGGCTAAGAAGACGTTTACGTGGAACAAAAAGAATTTTAGCAGATGAATCAACGAACACATTGAAAGGGCACTATGCTGGAATTTACAAGATGTATATGAAGCTCTCTGAAAAGAACAAACAGAACTTCTATGCTAATGTTGCAACTATCCGTGAGCATATTGAGGAGCAATTGAAGGCAGAGAAAGAAATCGAAATGCTTTTCAGCAGATCACAAGAGGGTGATTTACTAACAAGGAAACGCAACTACTTGAACATTTATGAAGAGTATCAAAAGCTTCCTGCAAAAACTCAAGGACAGTTTTATCCACGAATAGTAGAACTAAGAGAACAGCTAGAGAAAGGGATAGAATAAGTAAAAGAGGGGAGCAGTGATGATGGTAAAATCAAAGATTTCAAGAAAGCAGCAAGAATTTCTCCAGCGATTCAAGGAAATAGATTCTGAAATTCAAACGTTGGGGGGAATATGTGCACTCCTTGGTTGGGATAAACAAACATTGATGCCAGAGGCTGCTGCGAATGATCGAGCAGAGCAGTCATCATATATGTCAAGCAAGATTCACAAAATAATGATCAGTTCTGAGTTGTACACACTAATAAATAAATTAACAAAGAAAGAGATTCTAAGTAAACTAAGTAGGAATGAACAAACACTTCTAAAACACTACAAAAAAGAGGTCAAAAAATCTCGTAAAATCCCTGAAGAGTTTGTCAAAGAATTTTCAAGATTAAGTAGTAAATCATTTCATGCGTGGGCTAATGCAAGGGAGAAGAAAGATTACAAACTGTTCGCTCCATACGTAGCAAAATTAATCAAAATGCGAAAGCAGGAAGCAGCATATATCAATCCAAAGGCTTTAGCCTACAACCTCATAGTTGACGATTTTGAAGAAGGAATGACTATGAAGAAGATCGATCCTGTTTTTGCAGAGCTTCGCGATGGAATTATTGCACTACTAACACAAATCAAACAAAGTAAGAAATACAAAACACAAAAAAATATTCTCAAAAATATGAAGTTTCCAAAAGAAACACAATCAAAAGTCTGCGCAGAAATAATTCAATTGATGCTGCAAGAAAAAAAACGCTACGTTGTTAAAGAATCCATACACCCATTTACAACAAGGCTTAGTTTCGATGATGTTAGGTTAACAACAGCAATGAGACCTAACCAACCACTATTCTCATTCACTAGTGCAGCACACGAGGCAGGTCATGCACTTTACGAGCTTGGTATTTCTAAAAAATTGAAATCAACTAGTTTGCAAGATGCACCAAGTTTCGGGCTACATGAATCACAATCCAGAATATGGGAAAATCAGGTTATGAGAGGAGAATTATTCTGGCATAACTTTTATCCTAAATTTCAAAAGTATTTTCCTAGTCTCAAGAAAATTAAGTTCAAAGATTTTTTCTTCAACATTAACCAAGTTAAACCATCATTAATTAGAATAGAATGTGATGAATTAACGTATTGTCTTCATGTTATAATAAGGTATGAATTAGAAAAAGATATTTTCAGAGGTAAGATCAAAGCAAAAGATCTTGACAATGCTTGGAACAAAAAATACAAAGAGTATTTGGGTGTGAAACCAAAACATGATACTGAAGGGGTATTGCAAGATGTTCATTGGGCAGAAGGAATGTTTGGATATTTCCCAACGTACGCAATTGGAACTTTGTATTCAGCGATGCTGTATGAACAGATGCAAAAAGATATACCTGCACTCAATAAAGAACTTCGCAAAGGGAATGTTGATGGAGTGAGAAAGTGGCTCAAGAAGAATATACATCAATGTGGGTCAGAGATGACATCAGAAGAAATAGTACACAAAGCAACAGGAAAATATCTCACTGCAAGACCTTTTTTAGAATATCTAAAGAAAAAATATTATGCTTTGTATGAAATTGATGTGTAAACCATTAAAAAGAATCAATGGACTTTAATTCATATGGCTCAAGATTCAGATAAAGCAATAAAAGAACTTTTCATTCTTAGTAAATGTAAAACAAAGGTCGCATACTCAGCGAGGCTCAAAAGCCAGCAGCATAAATTAGATCTGAAGAAACTGTGCAGAGAATTTGAAGTAGTAATGGAAACCCCAGTAGTAATTGTTCTTAAGATACAAGGCATTGAACTAACTGCTCATAATTTTGGTGAACTATTATTTCGCAATTGCACAGATTTGGACCTTATGCAAGAAATAGCAGAGAAAGTTTATGCAGTTGGCCTAATAAAAAAATAAGAGAAGAAAAATGCAGAATATGGAAAAGATCACCATTAAAAGCTCAAGGGGAATAAAACTTGCAGCAGCATTTTACCCAAACAACACAGACAAGGCCATAATTATATGTCATGGGTTCACATCAAACAAAGACAGAGAAAGACACAAACAAAATGCAGAGTCACTACATAAAGCAGGATTTGCAGTAATTAGATTTGATTTTGGCGGTTGTGGAGAAAGTGAAGAAGCACCAATTGTAATTGGGGGCCAAGTGCAAGATCTCAAAAGCGTCATTAAATTTCTTAACAATAAAGAATACAAAAAGATTGCAATAGTGGGGGAAAGTGTTGGTGGGCTAATTGATGTGAAAGGTTACACAAATGAAATCGTAACAATGGTTCTTTGGGCACCAGTAACAGATAAAAAAGATCAAAGACTTGAAGAATTTATTATTAAAAAAAATGAAAAAGTGAAAGAATATAATGGTAATTTTATTGTGTATAAAAAAGATGGAAGAAAACACACAATTCCCAAAGAATATTTTGAAGAGAGAGCAAGCGTAAATCAAGAAGAAATTTGCAGACGAGTGAAATGTCCAGTTCTAATAATTCACGGCAACCAGGATGCAACAGTTCCTCTTGAGATGTCAAAGCGTGCAATTAAATTTTTTTCAAATGATTCAAAGTTAGAAGTTCTTGAAGGGATCTCACACAGGTTCAATGGCCATGAAAAAGAATTAATTAAACCAACTGTAAAGTGGATGAAAGAACACTTCTAAAGAAAAAAATGGCGTCCCGGGAGAGATTTGAACTCTCGACCTGACGGTTTCTTCTTGCTTTTTCAGCAAGTAACAGCCGTCCGCTCTAACCGCTAAGCCACCGGGACACGTAAATCCACTTGAGAAGATTCTGTTTATAAACATTTTGCTCCCAAGAGGAAAGGAAAAAATCACTCATCACCAGTTGACCCAAAGCCACCACGTGAAGAATTATGAGAAAAAGATTCGACTTCGATAAATTCTGCGCGTTCATGGTGAAAGATCATCATCTGTGCAATGCGAACTCCTCTCTCAATGATAACTTCGTTATCAGTAAAATTCAAAGCAGGAAAATGATATTCATCATTTTCTCCACAAAAATCCCGATCCCCAATACCAATTCCATTTGCAGCCATAATGCCTTTTTTATGGCTTGAAGAACGTGGTGCAAGCATAGCCCAACACTCCTTTGGAAGTTCAATAATAAGATTCAATGGGATAAGTTTAACAGAATGTGCAGCAATAGAAACTGTTTCACGCACATACAAATCAAAAGCAACAGCTCCTTCAGTTTTGTATTCGGGAAGTGGCAGACTTTTATCTACACGTTTAATTTTTATTTTCATGCTACCAACCTACAAACATTCTACAACTTCCTAACAAACGCCAAAAATCCAGTATGCACAATCTGAGTATGCTCTGGTTTTAATATTTCTCCTGTATATTTCCACTGCCGTGTATTAACTTCACTAAGTTCAATCAATTTCAAAGATTTACACTGTGGCAAAGCATCAAGAGTTTGTTTCATTTGGATCATATTGGGCAAGTACACTACAAGCCAACCACCAAGTTTCAATGCGCTCTCGATTTTCAAAAGTGCCTCCCATGGCTTTGGCAGATCAAGAGTTACTAAATCTAAATTTGTTTCAGACAATTCTTTTGCAACATCCCCTGCTTTAATTGTCAAATTAGTTATCCCGACCATCTCTTTATTCTTTTTCAAGACTTTCAAGTGATTTGGATTAAGTTCATAGCAAGTAACCTTGCGGCATACGTTAGCAAGAGAAAAGCTAAGTGCTCCAGTACCACCGCCAGCATCAACACAAGAGGAGTTACCATTAACTGCAGTTTTAGCTAAAATATATCCAATGTCTTTATTGAGAATAATTTGTGGTCCGCGAGAAAATTCTGGTTTCAAATCAGAAAGTGTAGGTACAAACTTGGTAAATCGCTTCTTACGGCTGCTTATGATTACGTCTTTATTGCTTTGCATATCTGTTGCGAGAAGAATACCTTCGTCAGTGTGAAAGTCAGAGCTTATGTCCTTAACAAAATAAGATTTCTTGCTGTAGTGTGATACAAGTAATAGTTTTGAATCCATGGGATCTCTTAAGAATCAAGATACTTTAAAAGAATTTAGAAAAAAAGAGAAATAAAAGAAAAAAAATAAATTTACTTCCGACGAAGTCCGACCATCATAAGTGCCATAATAGCAAGTACAACTAAGATAATCAAAGCCACAGTCAGACCGAATTCCACATCACTTGAGGTATAACTTTTCTCAACAGTGGAAACTTTTTCAGAGTCTGAGTCATCACTTGCGCTTTCATCAGTGTTGTCAGAGGATTCTTCAGTTGTATCTTCATCAGCATCAGATTCTTCTTCAGCTTCTTCCTCTTCTTCAACTGAGCAAGTTACATCAACTGATATTTGATCGGATTCAGCAAGATCATCAAAGTCGGTATCATAGTAAACCCGAACAGTGATGTCATATTCTCCATCTGCTTGTTCAGAATCAACATAGAATTGAAAACTTAGTGTATCTTCATTTTCATCTTCATCGTGCCCGTAGCCAAGTTCAAATTCTTCACTGTCACTAAAATCAAGATCAACTGATTCGACTTCAATCATCATATTTCGTTGTCTATCTGAACCATAGTTCAAAACATCAACAGTAAGGCCAAAGCTGTCCCCACAATCAATTGAACTTGGGTAAACAGTCATGTCTTCAATTCTAACATCGTCATCTTCACGAGCAACTTCTATTGTAGCTACCCATTCAGTAACATACTCTGCGCCACTATCATCTTCAGCTTCAATTGTGATGGTCAGTTCGTAATCATCTCCATCTTCAGCATCAGTTGGTACAGTGAATGTGATAGAAGCATCTTCATCATCTTCATTTACTTCCTCACCAGCATCAATGTTAAAATCTACATCTTCATCGATATCATCTCCAAAATCACTGTCATCAAGTTCGGCAGTGATTGTGATATCCATGTCCCCATCTCCAATATCTTTATCAAAAAGATTTTCAAGAAGGAAATAAAGTGTAACTTCATCACCTGGGATTAACTCCACATCAGATTCTCCATCAGCACTATCTTCAAAGTCCATGTCATCTTCTTCATCATCATCAACATAAAACTGGATTTCAGAGAGTTCTAACATAGATAGTACTTCAGCATCAAAGCTAAGTGTTGTAGAACTACCAGTATCAAGATCAACAATAACATCTATAATGTCTTCATGTGTCCCTTCATCAAAGAACTCATCAGAAACATCAACAATAATGTCAAGTGTAACAGTGGTTGTTGCGCCGGTTTCTAAATCAAAGCTACTATCTGTACTTGTAGCAAAGTCTACTGTGTAATCTGCATCATTGCTGCTAAGAGTCAATGTCACAGTTTCGTTATCTGTCCCTGTGTTTTCAAGTTCAACATCAAAACTAACAGTGACAGTGTCTTCATTATCATCATTTAATTCTTGATAATCGTAAGAAAAACTTGTTGCGTGATCGGTTGTGAGCCCAACATCAGCGAGCCCAACATTTGCAAAAAGCCCAATTGCGAGAACCAAAAACAATAGGATTTTCAATTTTCTCATTATTATTCCCCCAAATATGTCTAAATGTGTATTTATTATTAAGTAGTCATCCTCTAGTTTCCAGTTATATAAAGGTTTCTGCGGTGTAGAATATTGCAGAATACTGAAATTCAAAACAGAAAAAAAAAGAAAAATAATTAGATTATTGTATTATTTATTTCCCATATAGAAAAATTTCTCAATGGAAACATCACTATCATTGTATCCTCCACTGCGTGGGTGGTCTCCTCCTTGTGGATTTGTAGAACCAGTGTTTGCAGGTTCTGCAGGGGGATTTGTTGCAGCAGGCTCTGGGCTAGGGCTACTTGGAACTGGCGCAGAAGGGGCTGGCTTTGGAGCAGCTTGTGGCTGAGACACTTTATGTATTCTACTCTTAATTCCAGCAAGCTCAGTTTCTAATATGGCCATTTTATCTTCAAACTTTTTAATTGTCGAAACTAAGAATTTAGTATTCCGCTCTAGAATTTTTTCAATTTTTTCATCAGTTAAACGAGTTTGAACAGTTGACTGCGAATCATCTGAAGAATTTTCATCTCGTGGCTGAAGACTTCCTTCGTGCATATCTTTATTATTAATTGCAGGTCCATCTTCTACATTAAATATTTTCCGAGCTTGAGCAACTGCATCCTCTCGACATTCAGCAAGGCCTTGTTTTTCAAGTTCTACTGCTAAATTATTAATTCTTTGAATTTTATCTACATCCATTATTTGCCACCTATTTTCTTTGAAATTTTTTTATATAATGATTAGAAGTCGTTTTTACCAATTCTGTTCCCAACTTCAAGAAATCTGGCAGTATTCAAGTTAATAATGTTTTCTGTGCTGTAGAAGAAATAGCTAGGGGATGAAGAATATAATAAAGAAAAAAGAAAGAAAAAGTTAAGTTTATCCACAAACAACTGGCATCTGGAATGGTATCACTCCAGCTGTTCCAAGGTATGTTAAGACTAATCCAATAGAAGTTGCTCGTGAAGATGACGATGTTAGAATTGAAGACATGACTGT
>CAYTOG010000007.1:0-33513 GCA_964439765.1 uncultured Methanosarcinales archaeon | reverse complement strand
AAAAGCTTAAATGCCATCTTTCGTTGGACCATATATAAAAATACTATTTTCCAGAAGAATGGATATATTGTTATTTATATGTTACGGAAGCATTTTATCTGGTTTTTGTTATCAACCTGTAGTGTCAAGTATATACTTAATTTATAAATAATCTTTGTTCTTCCATTGAAAATACTTATATTAAGAAATATAGATCACACAGTGGGGGAAATAAATAATGGGAGCAGAACCAAATTTTCTAGTTAATCTTGAAGGCCTTGAGGGATTAATGTTAGCTCGAGCAATAGCTGGAGTAGTAGATCATACTTTATTGCCAGGAACTCATGACGAAGCAGAAGCTTTTGATGATCCTTATGCAGGCGAATTTAATGAATTTTTAGAACAAACTAATGCTTTATCAAAACAAAGTGTTTTACCTTATGCATTGTGTGTTCATTCTGGCAGGCTTGGATCTGCTAGAAGATTTCTTAATTCGAATGATATGGGTGGTGTTAAGTTAGCTTCTGTTATTGGATTTCCAGTAGGATCAGAATATCGAACTCAAGATAAGGTTCTGCAAACAATCCAAGCAATTGATAGGGGCGCAGATGAAATTGATATGGTTCTTAATTATGATGCATTGCTTAAAGGAGAATCTGGTGCTGTTTATGATGATATAGCAGCAGTAGTTCAGGCAGCAAAAGGGTGCCCTGTAAAAGTTATTGTTGAGAACTCAGCGCTTAAAACAGAAGCTTTTCCAAATGGATCAGATCCAAGTTATATCCAAGAAGCTTGTCGCCTTGTAGGACTTGCAAATGCAGCTTTTATTAAAACTAGTACTGGTAAACATGATTATGGTGCAAAGCCAGAAGATGTTGCATTAATGCGAAACCTTTTTGCACGTGGAGTTAAAATGGCAGGTGGTGTTAACCCAGCAAACCTCATGGAGATGCTTGGTCTTGCAACAACGCGAAGCGAAGGCGGATTATATCTTCTTGACCCGGCATTTGTTCGTATTGGAACAAGTTCCCTTCTTCCACAATTGGTTTGGCCAGATGGCGGAAGTGGAGGCCCACAGTATTAATTTCTTTTTTTTTAAAAATTAAAATAAGAAACAAAATTAACAATTATTCAAATATAATGGTCTTCAATAATCCCGACTTGCAAATAAAGATCTTCTAGTTGTGGCTCAATAATCTCTTTGGCCTTTGCAAATCCATCTTCGGATAAATAAAATTCAGATTCTAATTCTTCTAAATAATCTTCGCCTATTACAATGTGGCCCCATACTCTGCCTTCAAGATCACTTTGCAGACCATCTATTACTTCGTCATCGCAATCACTTCTGTATAATTTATTCAGGTCACCAATAGTTCGGTCACTGGATTCTACCCATTGGTAAGCTGGAGTTAAAAAACTAGCATCAACTGCTTCTTGAGGAAGTACTCTTGTTTGATTGCAGCTAGAAAGAAGCCCAATAGCAAGTAAATATGTTGACATTGACATGTTTATTTTAGGATTACAGTTTGTTTTTAAGGGTTATGGATGTAATGTGTATACAAAAAAAATGAAGAAAGAAATAAAAAATAAAGAAAATAAAAAATAAAATATTTAGTAATTCAACAAGATCTCTGCTTCACTGCCAAAGTGTTTTTTGATAGCTTCAAAAACAGGTTCTTTAATGAGAACACGTCCAGGGAATTTAGCACCAACAAGAGCTTTTTCAAATTCTTCAAGTGAACTTTTCTTCGCAATACCTAAACTACCATCTTTGTTGAGAACAGCTTTTTCGATTTTTCCGTCACGGGCATCAATATCTCTTACAATGAACGCTTCTTTTTCAAGCAACGTGATCTCTGCAAACTTAGATCCATGTTTTATTCGAATTTTAGCACGTTGTAATTCACGTCCTCGTTTGAGTTGCAGATAATCTACTAAGAAACGAATTAGAGCAATACTCCCTTTCTTTGCTTTGTGAAGATCAGGTTTACTGAGTTTTCCTTTAATGCTTTTTTCTTTAGCATCGATTACCTCATTCAAATCTCGTAGGAATTTAGCAGGCACTTTTCCAGAGGTGATTAATTCATCTTCAAAGATTTTTACAATCTCAGATTCTTTTGCTCTTTGAACTCCCTCAAGTTTGAGTATATCTCTTATGATGGTAATTACTTCATCATGCAAATGCAATAATCCTTTCTGTTCTTTTCTGTCTTCGATTTGTGTGAAAAGTTCTTTAATCCGTTTAAGGAAGTCTTGCGTTTCTTTTAAGATCTTATCAATTTCAGTTCCAGAAATCTCTTTTTTATCCCCATGTTCAAGGTCTTTTCTTACTTGAACATTTCGTTTTAAGATCTGTATCCATTTCTTTTCCAATAGTTTTTCCTTTTTTACAAATACTTCTTCAAGTACTTCTGGGGTTTCTCTTGGAGTCGGTGGTGGCAGACCGTACAACATAATTGCTGCTTGACTTGGAGTCAATGCTGCATAGTATAAATCTTCCATTCCAACATTTCGAAGAGTCATTTGAATACGTTTTTGCATTTGCTCTCCACTACTCATGAAAATGTCAATCGCCTCACGGCTTGGTTTAATTTTTCCAAGACGAAGAAGTTGTTTCCATGGCATAAAGATTCCACGATCATACATTGGTATTCCATCTCGAAGTAGTGTGAAAATAATTGGGTTTGCTTCTTTGAGTGAATCCCAAAAGTCTGTTAAGATGTATACTTGGATGTTTAGTTTGTTAGTGATACCAGTCATTTGACCAGCTTCAGCACCCATTCCAATAATGATAGCTCTTAATTTTTCTTTTAGTTCAAGACGACTCATCTTTTTTACATCAGTGTCATCGATAACTATCCATACATCAATGTCAGATTTTTCTGTTGCTCTTCCTTGTGTTAAAGATCCAGCTAGAACATAACTTAAGATGTATTTCTCGAACTTTTTGAGAACCATACTTTTGTGAATCTCTGAAATCCTAACAGCTGCTAGCATTCCTGTATCATAAATTGGTGCACTCATTGCAATTAATTTTGAAATTTCATATTTTGCATCGTAGAAATTTTGCCACAAATCTGTTAGTAACATACTTTGGGCTTTGAAATTTTTATCAATCTTTCCTGCAATCTCTGAAATAATTGTTGAGAACTTTTTGTGCAATTCATCTTTTGACATTTTTTTACTTGTTGTATCATCAACAAGAATCAAAAGAGGAACTTCATTAGGATTAACTGGTTTTGCTTTAGGATCGTTTGCTGCAGCTTTTGCACTTGCTTTTGGCATCTTTGGATCAACTGGTGCTGGCCTTTCTGGTGGTAGCACTGTAATTCCTACAATATAATCTCCAAATTTTTCAAGAACTTGATCTTTAAATTTAGCTAATTTTTCTTGTAATTGTGTTAGCTTCTTTTGCATCTCTGGTGGCAAATTTGGTGCTTGAGCTACTGCGCCTTGGGTGGCGTTTGCTCCTTGTTTTGGACTTACTGCTTTAAGTGATTTTTTTTTAAGTGATTTTGAACTTCCCTTTTTTACTTTTTTTGCCATAGTTATATCTCCTTTGTATTTTTGTTTGTGTAAATTGATCAATTTGTCTCAAAAATAGCCTCTTTTCTTCTGTGACAGCAAAAGCTGCTAATAAAAGTTATATTTTGCATATATTTAATGCTTTTGCCCAGAGTGGGACATTTGAGTTAAGTTTTTGAGTGGAAGAAATAATCTTTATGAAAAATTAAATGAGAAATAGAAAATAAGAATTAAAGAAAAATATGTTTATTTAGCTTCTTTATACTTGTCTTTCATACTTTTGTGGGCTTTTTTACCAGCAGCAGTTAGATAATCTCCTAAATCTAATTGACCTTCGGTTGCAGCTTTAATTTGATCAATTGAACTATAATTAAATTCACCTGTTTCTCTATATGAATCTAAGAGGATTGCACCATGTTCTAAACTTAATCTATCTTTATCGAACATTTTACCAGTTCCAGTGTGTTTGAGAATATCTTCGAGATCCCCTTTTGACATATGGCTAAGTCTTGCAGCAGAAAGTGCTTGCTTTTGTTTACTTGTTAAACCATCTCGTATTTTCTCGTGTTGATTAATTGAATATTTACTTTTATGTTTACGAACATTTCTTGCTATTTGGGTCCGTGTTGTCCCCATATAACGTTGAATCATAACGTCCTGTTCGAACTTATCTTTAGGGATATCAATTTTTTCATTTTGTTTTATTTCATTAAGATATCCATCAATTAATGCATCAATAAAAAAATCTTGGTGACCAGCATCCTCAAGTGCTTGTAAACCTTTTTTCCCTGCACGAGCTTCTAATTTTTGTCGTGCTACTTCGTAAACTTTAGAATGTGATCTCTTTGTTGTATCAACTATGTTATCTACTTGATCAGAACGCCTATAGAATTCTGTAATACTTTGAGGTACTTTTTTTTTTTCTTTGGCCATCAGGGATTACTGATGGATTACAGTATTTAAAGATTTCTTTCTTCAATGAAGTAATATCTATATTTAAGAGATTATTGGATTAAGATCAAATGATGAAAAATGTCTTTATTTTACTTCAAACTTACTCAGAAGCTTTTTATATAAGTCTAAAATCTATTTTATTCTATGAAGTTTGAAAGCTATTCTAAAGATAACGAAGAGAAAATTTTACACTACTGGAATACAAATAAAGTTACTGAACATTTACGAAAACGTAACAAATCTGGTGAGCCATTCTATTTCCTTGACGGCCCACCATACACAAGCGGTAGAATTCATCTTGGGCATGCTTGGAATAAGACACTCAAAGACATGGTGCCACGTTACAAACGAATGCAAGGCTTTGATGTTTGGGATAGAGCAGGTTTTGATATGCATGGACTCCCAACTGAACACAAAGTAATGGCAAAATTTCATCTTAAAAATAAACATGACATAGAAAAATTCGGTTATGATAAATTTTCCAAAGAATGTTACAAATTCTGCACTGAAATGATGCATGCAATGATTATTGATTTCAAACGAATTGGAGTTACTTTAGATTTTTCTGATCCTGATCAACCAATTAAATCTAAGAGAATAGAAAAAGTTTGGGGGTTTATCAAAAAAGCTCACGACAATGAAAGATTATATCTTGGGAAGCGATCACTTCATTGGGATCCAAAAGATGGAAGTGCACTTGCGAAACATGAATTAGAATACAAAGACATTACAGACACTTCTATTTATTTGAAGTTCAAAGTTACCGGAGCTGAAAATGAATACCTTCTAATTTGGACAACAACCCCTTGGACTATTCCACTTAACCTTTCTGTTGTTGTACATCCAGAGTATGATTATGTGAAATGTGAAGTTGATGGAGAAGTTTGGATTGTAGCTGAAAAATTAGCTGAAGAAGTAATCACAAACTTAGTTGGTAAAAAATTCAAAGTTCTCGAAACTGTTAAAGGAAGTGAACTTGAAGGAACAAAATATCTTCCATCATTTGTTGGAGAATTTAATGAGATAGAAGAAGCTCGAAAGACAAATGATTTGATTTATAGTGTTTTACTTTCTACAGATGATGTTCATCTTGATGAAGGAACTGGTCTTGTTCATTTCGCACCAGGTTGCGGAGAATCTGATTATGAACTTTGTGTTCGCAGAGGAATAGCACCATTTAATCCAATAGATGAATATGGGGTGTATCCAACAGAGTCAAAACTTCTTGCTGGGTTAATTGCAAAAACTGATGATTCTAAATTCATTGAATTAATGGAAAAAAATGGCACATTAATTGCACAGAAAAAAATTAGGCATTCGTATCCTCATGGAGAAAGGAGTAAAGCTCCAGTTATTTTTCGTTGCACATCTCAATGGTTCTTGAAAGTTAGTGATCTTAAAGAAAAAATGGTTGCGAATAATGAAGATGTTTATTGGAATCCTGAATCTGGAAAAAATGGATTTAGATCATGGCTTTCAAACCTTCGTGATAATTCAATAACTAAACAACGGTTTTGGGGAACTCCTGCACCAATTTGGCAAAGTGAAGATGGAGATATCCTTGTTATTGGGTCAGTAAAAGAACTTAAGAAATTTGCAACAAAAGAAACTCCGGTTCCTGAAAATTTACACAAACCTTGGATTGATGATGTTGTTCTTGAAAAAGAAGGGAAAAAATATTATCGTCTCCCAGATGTACTTGACGTTTGGATTGATCCTGGTTGTCAATCTTGGATTATGCTAGAAAATGAAGAGAATATGAAAAGGTATTATCCACCAACATTCATCGTTGAAGGAAAAGATCAAATCCGCGCATGGTTTAATCTTCTTTGGACATGTTCCCACATTCATTTAGGTAAACCTTCTTTTAAGAATGTGTACATGCATGGGTTTATTACAGATGTTGATGGACTGAAAATGTCAAAAAGTCTTGGCAACATCACTAGCCCATACGAAATTATTGATAAACATGGAGCAGATGTATTACGTTTGTATACAAGTTCAGCTACTGCTGGAGAAGATATGAACTTTTCTTGGGAAGAGCTTGTTGTCAAAGAAAGATTCTTAAAAATTGTTTGGAATTTGCAAAGTTTGCTTTTGAGTAATGCAAAAGATTCTGGAATTAATCCTTTCAAACTTGATTCTTCATTGGAAAAGATGCAATTTGGTATAGAAGAAAAATATATTCTAAGTCGATTGCAAAGTACTATTCAAGAAGTAACTACATTAATGGATGAGTATAAGTTAGACAAAGTAGGATCAGTTATTGAAAACTTATTCTTTGATTTATCTCGGTCTTATGTGCAAATGGCACGTGATCGATTGGCAACTGGAACTCGCGAAGAAAAAGAGATTGTTTTGTATACTTTGGGTCAAGTGTTCTTTAGCGGATTAAAAATGTTACAAATTCTATGTCCATTTGTTTCTGAAGAGATGTATTTAAATTTGAAAGAAGCATTTGGTTTATCTGAAGTTAGTATTAGTCATTATTCTTGGCCAAAAGTTGATTCTTCTTTACATGATGAGAAACTTGAAAGTCAGATGGCAGTTATAGAAGGAGTTGTTCAGGCAGGATTAAATGCTCGAGAGAAAGCAAAACTTGGACTTAGGTGGCCAGTTAAAGAATTAGTTGTGGTTAGTACGAAGAAAGAACTAGTTGAATCTGTTGAATCACTTCGTTCTTTATTGCATGATGCACTTAATGTTAAAGAAGTATCAGTTTTGCAAAGTCTTCCAGGTGTTTCTGTTTCAGCTGAAGTGAACATGCGAACAGTTGGGCCTCGTTTTGGAAAGAATTCTGTGCAAGTTATGAAACATTTATCTTCAGTTGATATGAATGTTGTACTTGAAGACATTTCTGCTAAAGGAAGTTATACTTTTGGACTTGATGATGGGTCTGATGCTTGGATTTCAATGGAAGATTTGATTGTCTCGCGCGAAGTACCTTCAGGATATACTGAAGGGACATGTAAAAATGGGTTTGTGTATTTGAATACTTCAAGATCAGAAGAACTTCTTGCAGAAGGGTATGCTCGCGAATTAATGCGTCTTGTTCAGAGTGAGCGTAAAAGTGCTGGGCTTTTGAAAACAGATTCTATTTCTTTACATTTGCAAGTTCCACAGGATTTACTTGTTGGTATTTTAGAGTTTGAGAAAATGATTTCTTTGAAAGTTGGTGCTAAGAAGTTAGAGATTAATGCTCAAAGCGCTGCTAGAAAGCATTCTGTAGTTAAGGAAGTTACAGTTAAGAAACAGGAGTTTGTGTTGAGCTTTGATGTTGTGAAGTAGAAGGCCGTTTTTCTTTCTTTTCTCCAAATCACTTAGCATTCCTCCATAGGGCTTCAAAAATTCTTTTTTGATCTTTTGCTATAGTCTCATCTAAGATTAATACCCCTAATAACTCTTTTTTAATTAATCTTATCATTGCAATTTTCTTTCCACAAATGAATGTTACTGAGTTCATATTAAAATTTTTTAAAGAACGAGTTTTTCTATTTTGTTCTTTATCTTTTTTCTTTAAGTTTTTTGTTTGAGGGGAAGATTCTTGAATGACTCTTGTTGGAATTTTTAATTCATTTCTTTGTTTAATATAATGAGGGAAGTAGAATTTGAACACCTCAAATATTTTTGATGTTGAAATGACATCAATTGGTAACTTTGAAGAGAGGATATTTTCTAAAATTGTTTTTATTCCTTCATGGCCATCGTACACTTTAATTACCGGTTTTTTAACTACTCTTTCTTCAATTAATTGCAATTTATCTAATACTGCATGTAATTTGGTTTTCTTTTCATCTAATATTGTTAAAAGTCTTTTTGGACTTGCAACTTCAAAATTAGTTGTTTTTTCTCTAATGGTTTTTGATGCAATTCCTTTTTCAAGAAACGCTTTGAGAATATCATATGTTGTTGAACGATTTATTTTTGATTTGTTTGCTATAACATTCGCAGTTGCAGTTCCAAGCTCTAAACAAGCAAGATAAATTTTGATCTCTTTTAATGATAAACCAAATGCAGTTAGTGCTTCTTCGATGCTAATATCTTTCATGGTACGTTGGTCTATCTGATGTTATTTAATTCTGTCGGTTATTTTAACCAACAATAGTTTATATCTGTTGCGTTATTCTCCCAATATTGGTGATATACTATGAAAAAAAGTCTAGTTGGACTAAGTTTTGTGGTTGCGAGTTGTATAACTCCTGTAGTTGAAGGAGAATATGAGGGCCATCATGTAAGATCTAGAACTCATGATGGTGGTAATGTTGAAATGAAACTCACTGATGGATCTTTTCCATATTGTCATATTTCGGCTGTTGGGAGAGAATTAGATGATACCATTTTTTTCAGTCATGTGGACATATCTGGTTGTCCTTCAGAAAGTACTCTTCCAAGTTATTCTGGGCAAGAAGAATTGAATGCTGTGTATAATTCTGTTGGGAAGTAGGTTCATTTTTCTTTCTTTCTCTTTTTATAATATTTAATCATAAAATCAGGAATTACTTTTTCTTTGACCATTCTATCTGTTTTGTCTTTTATAGTTTCAAAAAATGTTGCATCTTTAAAATGGTCTGCTAACTCTTTTAATCCTTTTTTAATAGTATTTTTCATAGTTATACTGAAAACATCACCAGTTTCAACCAACTCTTTCATTTCGTTGATATCTGCATCAGTTTTCAAAATAACTGCATGTATTTTGTTATGGGTTAAAGTTAATGCTGTTGTTTTATGGCTACCATCACACATAATGTATTTTATCTTTTTATTTTTTTTAACATATTCTTTTATTCTCTTATTATACTCTTTTTCTTTCTTAGTTTTTCCATTTAGTAACGGCAAACCAACAGATAAAGGAATTATCGGAGTTGGTGGTAATATCTCTTTATTTCCATGTTTACAGATTTTAAAATAGATTTTCAAAATATGTCCATTGTATACTGGAAAATCTTTTGTTGTAATTATCTCAGATGGGTTTACGTTTTTTATTTCCATTTTTCTTCTCAGGTTAAAATTTCATTAATACCTACTCCCATTACTAAAAGCATTTAAAGACTTTTTTGTTCAATTAAGAGTATGGGGAATGGACCACGTCAAGATATTCTAGAAGCGTTAAGTACTCTTACAATGAGGAAATATGCCGCTAATGATGCTTTGTTATACAAAAACAAACAATTAGCAATTGATTCTAATAATTTTGAAACTATTAATTCTGCAACAGACAACAAAGAACTCTTCTTCATCGATGGTGGTCAAGCAGAACTACTCCTTGCAGGCAATTTTGTCTTAAGCTTTATTCGCATTTGTGCCCTTGGAATGAAAGATAACAAAAAAACTGTTATTGATACAAGAGAGTGTTATGTTTTAGTTAAAGCAACAGGAGAAAGTGGAAGAATATCTTATAGTTCTGAAGTTTTTGATGTGCGTGGCAATGTTGCACAGTTACTTGATTCAAATGTATTAACAGTGGATTCAAACGACACTAAGCTTCGCAGTGGCAATTCACGAGCACCGATCACAAAAATAGTAAATATGGCTCGAAGATTTATGGAACTTGGACTAGCAAAAGAAATTGCAGCAAAGAATACTGAATCATTTGTGTTACTGGATGGGTCACTTGATGCTAAATATCCAAAAGAAGATGAGATCATAGCATCTTTACCAAATAATATCTCAGCTCTCGCGAAAACAAATAGTTTGTTTACAGTGGGCGGAAGTAGCCCAACAGTTTTACTGTCACAATTAGATCCAAACAGCAATGAATCGTGGGTCTATTCGTTTCAAGAACAGTTACATTTCGTAAAATTAAACCCAAAAGCACAACATGTCTTTCGTTTTGATGGAAATACTAACATTTTATTCTCACTTCTCAAACAATCATCAGATCCTATTTTTTTAGGTTACCCTTATGGATTAATTCTCGTAGACAAGTTAGCAAGAGTTAGCGAGAAAGAGAAATCACAGTTAAAAGCACAATTTTTACTTAGAAAAGATTTGGCTCATCTAAAAGAACATTTAGCAAGCTCTAATGCACATGAAATATTGGATCGAATAGGATGATTATTTTTCAATAAAATGAATATGGCCATCTTTGTATTCTAAATTATGAGACATGAATTTCACTTCAAAATTAGATTGTAAGAATTCATCTGGTTTTAGGGCTTTTATTCCACTTGTGAACATTTTCTCTTCTATTTTTTCTAATACATTGTGGACTGGTTTAACAGAACTTAGACCTGTGTGGAACTTTGCATGGTGGAACGCAGTGTTGACAAGTTCAGTACAAAAATATTTGGCATAATCTCCTTCAAAGAAAAAGTCATATGGTTTTCCAATTTGTTCTTCAGCAAATATACATGCTTTTTTAATGATTGTTTTACGATTATTAATAGTTTTAGGTAGATGCATAATTATTAAGACATCATATTCTGTTGCTAAATGGTGCCAAGTTGAAAGAGTCACACCATCTCCTTCAGCACCAATAAATCGTCTTTTACCAAGATATAACATAGCGTGTGTTGAAATACCTTTTATGGCAACGCTTGATAATTCTCTATAATTAGCAACTAAAATAACATCTCCTTTACGCATTTTGTGTCTTGCATGAACAATATCTAAATGAGTAAGTTGATTTTTTCTGTGATGAATAACTAAACCAGATAGAATATATATAAAGTTAGCAAATAGTTTTTTGTGTAAAGGGTAGTTCTTTGGAAAATTATGAATTAAATGAGTGTGTTTGGAGAATAACATATCATAAAGAAATCAGTTTTGCCTTAAATAATTATTGTATCCTTTATCTGAGTGAGGCAAATTTTTAAAGAATTAAGGACATTGAGTCTTCAATGACAATTAAAGCGATTGATATTGTTCTTGTACCACCCAAAGAAGTTATTGATCTTTGTTTGCAAGTGAATGCAAAAGCAAAATCTCTTGGTAAATCCTTTTTCACGCTTAGTCAAAATGATTTTATTCCACATATCAGTCTAACACTAGGATGTGTAGAGGAAGCTTCAATACCTTTGATTACAGAAAAATTAAGAAAACTTTCAGAAGAACAGCTAGCATTGAATTTAGAACTAACTGGATTGAAAACCTACACAAAAGCGAATGGAGATAAAACAGTTTATTTTGAAGTTAAGATTAGTGATGAGTTGCGTGAATTGCACGAGAGTTCTATAAAAATAGCAAAACCATATCTTGTCTCTTGTTCTGATGCTAGTGTTTTAGTTGAAGGAGAAAAAACAGGGATTGCTGAAAGCTCTTTTAACATTCTGAATAATTATGTTGAAGATTACGCATTTGAAAACTATCATGCGCATATTTCAATTGGATCTTTTGATTTTGAGGAGAAGGAGTCTGTTGTTTCAAATGAGAAATTTCCTCTTTCTTTCAAAGCTTCAACTCTTTCACTTTTTCAGGTAGGCAATAGATGTACTTGTCGAGAGAAGTTGTTTTCTATGAATCTACCTACAAATTGAATTCTAAGAATTAAAGCTAGAAAATCCCAATACTAAACCAACATAATAACCACTACTATCCATAAAAGCAGTATCTTCTTCCAAACTTACAACCTTTTTCCCATTACACTTAGTTTCTGTAACTGATAACTCTGGAAATCTTTCTTCAATCCATCTTCCTTCAACTGCAATGTCAACATCCCCTAATGTAATTGAGGATCTAGCAGATAAATTTGTATTCCATCCAAAACCTGCCGCATTAACTGATGTTGATTGTGTTTCTCTCATACCATAATTATCAAATATGTATGCAGGCCCTAATATTTGAAAAATATCAGTATCACTCATATCAACTGTAGCACCCACCTCCACATTAACATAAGAAGCTCCTCCTTGAAATCCAATTTCAAGAGGAGTAATAGTTAATCTATTTAGTGTTATTTTTTCACCATTATCTGTTTTAACAAATGGCAAACTTGGATGAAAAGAAAATGGAGTAACATGTAAACCTAATGCAGACCTAACATAACCTCTTAGATCTACACTCCAATCCATACTAGCATCATTTATTGTATAATCTCCTTGGTGAACATCTATATCCTTAGAATCACCACGCACACCAAAAATATCTGATGATGAATAAGAAACAGAGAATATCGCTCCAAATCGATTTCCTCTTGGCAAATATTTTAAGCCTTCTCTATACACAAATGTTGAAATATTAATCTCAGGAATCCATACTTTTTCATATGCTCTTAATTCATTTATTACTTCTTCTGGATACTCTCTTCCTTCTAGATATTCTTCAGCAGAATCCATTGTTCTTTCTGAAAAACGAACTCCTGATCCCACTTGGAGTTCAAGATGCCAAGAATTTTCTTGAGAAGGACCACTTTGGTTTGGATCTTTTGCTAATACTGGATTGCTTAGGAGTAATGACGCTAAAGTTGATGTAACAAAAGAACGAACAAAATTAACCATCGGTTTGGAAAGAATATGGCATGCGTATTTAAAGATTATTCTTTTGTAGTTATTATGATAATTCTGTTTTTCTTTTTTGTAATTTTTACGATGTTGCTTTATCCTCAGCTTCTCCCCACACCCTTTCGAATTCCTCGATAAAAGCCCTTGCAATAGTCTCTGAATGAATTATAAGCAATGTTTCATCATTTCCATCTACACCATTGTTACTTGGATTCATTGAACCAGTAATTACAGTTTTTTCGTCAATAATGAATACTTTGTGGTGCATCGTGTTTCCGTTCCCATCATTTAGAACAGGTATCCCTTGATAATCAAATACATCTTTTTTGCTGTATTCAGAGTTCATTCTCGCTTCAAAAACACCTTTGATGTCAAGCTCTTCTTCATCATGTTTTATTAGAATATTATTTGCAATTCCATCATGGGTGAAACTAAATGTCATGAAGTAAATAGATTCTTCTGCGACTTGAATCTCGGTTTCAATTTCATTTGCACAGTCATCATCAGGGCAGAAGTAACTTTCGATCGTAATATTTTCTGTTGTGTTCGTTTCTCTATTTGTTGTTTCTAATTGAATTGTTATTGGGTTAGGGTCTCCAGTTTTGAATTCCTCATTCCAGAGTTCTTGAAATTCCTTTTCAAAGTTTGCTGCAAGGGCAGTTGATTCAATTATAAGAAGATTATTATCGTTTTTATTTGCTCCATTATCAGTTGGATTCATACTTCCAGTAATAATTCTTTTATTGTCTGCAATACAAAATTTGTTATGCATGTAATTGTACCCATCTTGAACTACAAAGTCTTCAGGAAATTGATCATAATAATTGTTATCAGTTACAACTTGCACTTCAATTAGTTTTTCTTGTTCTCTTAATGCATCTTGCACTGACACTAAACCAATGTCATAAAAGGCACAATGAAGAGATTCTTCGGCAGAATTAATGAATTCAACTAATGTATCTTCGCATGGGCCATTTGGACAAAATATTACTTCAACTTTTCCTAAATCTGTTGTTTTAGAAGTAATTTCTATGTTTTCAACTCCTGAAACACTGGCAGCACCTGTAATTGAAGCTAGTTCAGCTAGATCATTAATATCAAAATCAGTGAATGAGTATGCACCTAAACTAATAGCTGCAATTAGAAATATTGTAATGTATTTTTTCATGACTGTTGGAATGTAAATGAAAAGGAGTTTATTAAGATAATCTATTTGTTTCTATTTACCTTTCTTATTCACATCAATTTTATCTAGAAAATCATTCACAACTTCATGAATAGTGCATTTTGGTCTTGTATATTCAATGAAATCGTGGTGTTTTGCTCGTTCAATGAATTTTTCTAATTTCTTAACATCTGGACAATAAAGTAGGCCATTTGTTTCTTCAGAGATACCTTCTAAAAATTCAACTTGGTGTCTTGGATCAGTTCGATCCCGATTTGCAAGAGCAATTAGTGGTAATTTCTTACGCATAATTTCAAACACAGTTCCTGGACCACCATGTCCTATAACAAACGTTGCTTTTTCATAATAAGGTTGCAGAGTTGGTGCGAATTTGAAGAATTCACAATGTTTTGGTTCATATTTACCATACCCTATTTGAACAATTACATTGCCAGGAAGTTTTCCTTCGCCTTTTAGTTTATCAACTTCTTTGATAAGAGGATCAAATTCACCATTGCCTACTGTAACAAATACAGTATCAAATATTTTGTTTTCATTCATGAAAGTCGCCCTCTAAAAATTGCTTTTTTGTACGCGTGTTTCATTGTTGGCCATTGAACGAAAAATAAATCCGTTACATTGTGAACAAAACGACCTGCTTGACTTTTATTATGTACACGCACCCAACTCTCTAAAAAGATTGTTTTTATGCCGAAAAGTTTTGCAATCCAAAACAAAGGAATAGCCATACTTGGCCCTGAGCAAAGAACAGCATCAGGTTTTGCGTGTCGTAATACCTTAATCACATCTAGTGTTGATGGAATCATTTTGAATGCAACTTTAATAATTAATTTATCTTTCATATCTCTTGGATTTTTCATATAATAGATTGGCCCAGGTTTTCTTATCTTTGCTTTACTAGTTTTGTCATCGCTGCAAAGAAGATAGCATAATTCATGTTTTTCATCTATCTTATCTGTTAATCTTAAGATTTGAGAGGTGTGTCCACCCATCCCTGGAGCTATTAGAACTTTTGCCATCTGTACCTGCCTTCTTTTATTGTTGTTTTATAAGTTTAGTGGAAGAGGATTATTGGTTTATTTTTTTAGTTAAATTTATAAAAGTAAACTACTTGATTTAATATATAAATTGGTGGTGTGAATGGATAAAAAAGATATTCTAGTTATTGTTTTTACTGTAGTAATTGTTGTTGGTATTGGTGGCATTGTAAATATAGTTTTAGATGGTGCTATTGTTGGGCAAGGGATTAATTTTGGAGAAAATCTTAATAGAAAAGTATGTTCTGATTCAGATGATGGAATTGATATTGAAAATTATGGGGTTGTAACAAAAGGAACCTTTACCTATGAAGATTATTGTGATCGTGATCTTGATTCTGAGCCGGGATATTATGATCTGGTTACTGAAGAAAATTTAAATGAAGGAGATTATATCATGCATTATGAATTTTATTGTGAAAATAATCAAGTTGTAAAAGGAGTATCTCATCAACCATATGAAGCTCCTACTATTAGGGAAGATTATACTTGTGAAGATGGAGAAATTACTATTTACATTGAACATGAAATTGATCAAATTGAATCCATTTAACTAACTTAATTATTTTATTTTTTAATATTGAAGTTTTGTGAGTAAAACATAAAAATAACCTTTAAATTTGGTTGATTATGACAATTGACAAAAAACCATATGCACCAAGTATTCTTTGTCAACAAAGTGGTGGATGCATGGGTTGCTGTGGTAATAGTTTTGAGTCAAAAAAACTAGTTGAACTTGCTATTAAAAAAAATACAGTTGAATTTAAAGCTTCAAATCCTAAGACATTCGAAGAGTATGATCTCTTTAGAGATCGTGCATATTCTGCAGATTTACGAAATGGAGTTTGTCGGAATTTAATTTCTATTAAGATTGAAGCAAATGGTCAACAGTTACTTTGTCCTTTGCATCCAACAAGGCATAGTGGGGTGGATTTGAGAAAAGATCATTGTAATATTCATTACTTGTGCAAAACTGCTAAAGAGTTTAAAGAGTGGGATAAAGAAATGCAAAAAATGTTTTTAGAATTTATTAATAAGAAAAATGTGGATAATATTGATTATTCTCTTTTGATGGCAAAGAACATATTGCTCCATGAGTTTAAAGAGTCGTTTTTGAAAAATAATTCTGAAGAATAAAATTAAAATAAAGAAAAATAAAGAAAAATAAAAAAATTAATAACAAGTCTATTGCTTTCGGTTATGTGCTCGCCTTGATGGACGTGCTTTCTCATATCCTTTGCCTTTACTTGCCATTCCACGAGATTTACGCCCAGTGGATGTTTTTCCATGGAACACACGTGATTTGTTTTTAGCTTTACCTGTCCAGTTGATTTTATTATCTGCTTTAATCACAGGATGTTCTGGATCAACTAAGATGACTTCATACCAATAATGTTGTCCATCTTCTGCTACCCAATAACTGTTCAATACAACTAAATTCTTGTATACTTTTTGAACACGTTCTTCAGCAATAACAGCATAACTTTTTCTCAAGTTCAAACGCTGAGTATATCTCTTTGGACGACGTCCACCTTTTAGTTGTGGTCTTTTGTGCCCACCACGAACAAGTTTTTGTCTTACAACAACATAACCTTGTTTTGCTTTGTATCCAAGCGCCCTTGCACGATCAATTCTTGTTGGTTTTTCAATTCGAATAGTCGTTGGTTGACGTCTCCAGATAAGAAGTCGTTCTCTGTATAATTCTCCTAAATTTTGCTTTGGTTTCTTCCAAAGCTTTCTTACATATTGATACATTCCCATTTTTGGCCTCCGTTAATACGGTTTTTCACTAGATCCTTGGATCTATCGGTAATTTTTGTGTTTTTTACTCGTTTCTACAGATTCAGGTGCGCCATGACCCACATTTCTGCAATAAGCTTAAGTTTCTACAGGGGCTTTTTAAAGCTTACCATTGCTTCTGCTCAAAATAGGTCTCTTTCCTCAATTGTTATTTTAAGTTCAATCAACTTTAAATATAATATCTGTTTATACTATTGTATGGGAACTTATGGAAACATTTTCCTTTTCTTACATAATATTCTCTGGGGGCAAATGCAATGAATGTTAAACAAATTATGCAAACAAATTTTCTTACCTTTACCGAAAATGATGAAATATCTAAAGTAATTGGAGCCCTTATCAAACAAAAGAAACGAAGTGCTGTTGTTCTTGATTCTGAAGGGAATTATCTTGGAGTTGTCAGTAGACGATTGATGCTTAGTCGCAAATATGATGGTAAAAGCAAAGTTGCTAATGTTTTGATAAAAACACCAATAATCCTTGAAGATTTAGATTTACTTCATTGTGCAAAATTAATGCATGCAACAGGAGTACAAAATTTACCTGTAGAACGAAAGGGAAAGCTTGTTGGTTTGTTGCAATTATTGGATTTACTCAAAGAACTTTCTTTGACTCTAAATATTGCAAAGGCAAAAGTGCAAACTTTAAATCTTGCAAAACCAAAACCTCTTAAAAGTACAGATACAGTTAGCAAAGCACTTACTGGGATGATTAAACAAAAAATAGACAATGTTTTAGTCTTTAGAGAAAGAGAATTAGAAGGAGTACTTTCGATTCGAGATGTTCTTCGAGTTTCAATGCAAAATAATGAGCGTATTTCTAACCCTGGAAAAGCAGCAGGTGGCATGGCAACCCGTGGTGCAGTCGTGAAAAGAACATCTCCACTGCAACTTCCAGTTGAATCATTTATTAGCAAAGGGCCACTCCTCACTGTAACACGTAAACATTCTCTATCCGACGCTATTGCATTGATGTATAAGCGAAACATTAGGGATTTAATTGTGCAAGAAGAAGGCAAAGTGTTTGGTCTTATAACTGTAAAAGATCTTTTGCGCGCGTTTGTTGCAAAAGAGTTGAAAACTCCTTTGAATTTGAGTATTCGAGGAATGAAAAAACTTCAAATGCATGATTTACAAGAAGCAAGAGTACTTGCGTTAATTCGTAGTGAGGTAATTAAATTACAAAGTAAAGTTGGCGAAGAACTTTCTGTTGTGTTGCATATGAAAATTGGAAAAGTTCAAGGACGGGCACACCAATATGATCTTCGTTTGAAGGTAGAAGGAAAATCAGGCATTTTAATGACTGAATCTGCTGAATGGAAATTAGATACTGCAATTCGAAAGGCATTCCGATCTCTTGTACTTTCAATGCAAAAAAAATCTGTTAAAAGTAGTGGAAAACAGATTGGACGTAAGAGAGTTAGAGGAAGATAATTAGAATTTATTTTTTCTTATTTTCTTTTTTTTAAATATAATAATATTTTTAAAACTGTTCTTCTGGCCACAAAGTTTTCAGATACTCTTTAAACTCATCTAAAAATGTTTTACAGTTTTTATCAGAAGTATATTCTTCTTTGAATTTGCCCCATAGATTTGTATAAAACCATAGTTGCTGCTGTTTATCACCATGAAAATGACCCCAAAAGTCTTCTCCTTCTTCTTTAAACTCATCAACAAAACTTTTTAAATTGCTTAATTTGTCTGCGAAAAGAACTAATAACTCTGCATCGCTCGCAGTTTTTATTTTTTCAACAACTTCTTCTTTTCTTTTTTGCCAAGTTTCTTTTGAATGTTCTGCTTGTTTTTCTAGTACTTCTTCTGAACAAAAATTCACTAAACTACAAACTTCTTTGTTAAAATCCTTTTCAACTTCTTCAAGTGTGTATGGTGTATCTTCAATTGTGTCATGAAGAAAACCCGCACAAATTTGTTCTGTGGTAGCGTGCATTTGAAATAAAAGTTTAGCAACTTCCATTGGATGAATGATATAAGGAAGTGTTGTTCCTTTGCGACATTGATTTTCGTGTAATATTGACGCTTTTGAAAACGCTTTGTTGATTAATAAGAAATTATATTTTTTCTCTGATTCTACCATCAAATTTTGGTGGATTCTTTTGTTATAAAAAGGTTATGGGGTTAAGAATCATCTGAGAAGTTTGCAAATATTTAACATTTCTTGCATTTCATCAATTTGGATTGTAGCTTGTTTAAATTTAATAAAATTAAATTTTCCACAAACCTTTTTTCTTATGAGCTTTGAATTTTCTCCAACGCCACCTGTAAATACAAGAAGATCTATTCCATTAAGTGTGGCGATTGAAGCGCCAATTGCTTTTTGAATTTGATAGATATACAATTCAATTGCTTCTTTCTCTTTGATATTTTTATTATTCTTTGTCCTACATTTTTTCAGGATTGTTTGAATATTACTAACACCAGTTAGTCCCTTGAATCCAGATTTGTGATTTAAGTAATCTAAAATTTCTCGTTTACTTTTTTTAAGAGCAGATATACTTGTTATATCAATAGATCCTGACCTTGCCCCACCAAAAATTCCTTCAAGTGGGCTAAAACCCATGGTAGTATCAATACTTCTTCCATTTAATATTGCTGTGACACTACTCCCTCCACCCAAATGACAAATAACAACTTTTTTTTGAAACAGTTTTTTTTGTTTGAGAATAGAAATTGCAGATTGAATAGCAAGCCCATGATATCCAAAACGGTAAATATCTTTTTTTCTTGCAACAGAAGTTGAAATTGCATACTTTCTTGCAACATCTGGCATTGTGGAATGAAAAGCAGAGTCAGAACAAGCTATAATTTTTGCTTTTGGATAATGTTTTTTAATTTGTTTTATTTCTTTTAGTACAGGAATAATATGGAGTGGAGCTAATTCTTTAACTTCTTTTAATTTTTTAATGTAGGCTGTTGTTACCAGTTTGTGTTTTTGAAAGTAAGTTCCTGGCGCAACAACACGAATACCCACAGTTAGTTTTGTTTTTGATGCTATATCTTTATTTGCTTCTTTTTTTGTAATATTCTTAGTTTTATTACCATCAACTTTATACCAAGCATATTTTGTAGAGCTACTTCCAATATTTGTCATTAGGAAGATTTCTTTTGTCATTTTTTCTCCCACTTCCAATATTTAATTTCTTCTGGATCTTCTCCATGTTTTAAGATATATTTTTTATGATCTTTTAATTTCTGTTGAAATTCTTTGATATTTTTGTCAGCATCTCTTTTTGAGATTTTCTTTTCTTTGTGGAGTAATTCTATTGCTTCAATACAAAGATGAAACCTGCTTGTTTGATTGCGCACATGCATATCAAAAGGAGTTGTTGTTGATCCATGTTCTGTGTATCCATGAACATGAAATCTTTTTGGATTATCATAATTTATTAATAGCGAGTTAATATCATTTGGATACCCATGATAATTAACAATTACTGGTTTGTTTTTTGTGAATACTTTTTGAATCTCTTTTTTTGAATCCCTTTGACATGAAACATCTTTGGTTCTTCCAATTCCAATGGATGTTAATTCAATAATATTTATAAAGCGAACTTTGATTTTTGGAAATGTTTTCTTTAGGCAGTCAATTGCAGCAATAGATTCTTTAGTTAGATAATCTCCAACGGCAACAAAAATAATGTCTGGATTTTTATCACTAATAAAATCCCATGTCATATATCCTTTTTCTAATTCCTTTTTCGCAAGAGATGTTGTTAACCATCTTGCTTCAACTGTTTTTCCTGCAACAACAACATTAATTTGATCACTTGATTTCAAACATTTTTCTAATACTGCAAGAGTACTTGATCCATCTGGCGGGAAATAAACGTTTGCAATACATCCTGGTTTTTCTAGCATGCCACTAATAAATTTTGGATTTTGATGAGAAAACCCATTGTGTTCTTGACGCCAACCAGATGAAGTTAAAATATAATTTATTGAGGGTGCGCCTTTTCTCCAAGGAATTTCTTTTGAGACCCTTATGAATTTTTCATATTGGTCTGCCATACTGCTAATAATTTCAATGAATGCTTCGTATGATGCGAAAATGGCATGTCTTCCTGTTAGAATATATCCTTGTGTTAATCCTTGCAGTGTATGTTCACTAAGCATTTCTATTACTTTTCCACTACAATCAATATCTGTGTCCCAAGATTTTTTTGGCCACATAAACGCACGTTTTGTTGATTTAAACACAGCATCTAGTTTGTTTGAATATGTTTCGTCAGGAGAGAATAATCTAAAATTATTACTTTTTTTATTTAATTCCATTACTTTTTCTAAATATGCACCAGCTCTTCGCATACTACTTGAACCAATTGTTCCTGGAACCCTTGAGTCTTCTGTAAAATTATTTATGTTTGGAAGTTTGAGTTTCTTTTTTATCTGTGCTGCAAGAGCATGTTTATTGTTTCCCATACAATATTTTTTCTGAGGAACAATTGATTTGATTTCATCACAAAACCCTTTTGTTGGTGAAAAAAGCTCTTCAAAATTGTATGATCTAAACCATTTGTTTATTTTTTCTAATTCATAATCATTTGTTTTTGCTTTCTTTCCAACAACCTGGTGCGACAAACAATTTCCTTCCATTTTATGGTGATGCAATTGTTTAATCCCAGTCCATCCCTTCGGACTCCTCATAATTATAACTGGAAATTGAGGTTTGCTTTGTTGTTTATGTTTTTTTGACCTTGCAGCTGTTTGTATTTTTTTAATTTTCTCATATGCCTTATTCATTGCATTGTACATTGCAACATATCGTTTGTTTTCTTCTTTTTCATCTATTATAATTGGAAGATAACCATAACCTTTGAAAAGATGAGTTAGTTCTTCATTTGACATTCTTCCATAAATGGTTGGCCCAGAAATTTTGTACCCATTAAGATGGATAATAGGTAATACTGCCCCATTTGTTTTTGGATCGATGAATTTGTTACAATGCCAAGCAGTTGCAGTTGGACCAGTTTCTGCTTCTCCATCACCAACTACACAAGTGACTATTAAATTTGGGTTATCAAGAATTGCACCGTATGACGTTGCTAAGGAGTATCCAAGTTCTCCTCCTTCTAAAATTACTCCTGGAGCCCCAGGATTGCTGTGACTTGGGAATCCATATGGCCAGCTAAATTGCTGAGCAAGATATTGAAGTCCTTCTTTTGTATGAGTTGCTTTTTTGTAATATTTTTGTAGACTCCCTTCAATGAATAGGTTAGCTTGCAAAGCAGGAAATCCATGACCTGGGCCTAAGACAAAAAGCATATTAAGATTGTTTTCTTTAATTAAGCGTTGAAGATTTGCATAAATGAAATTTGTTCCTGGACTTGTTCCCCAGTGTCCAAGTAGTCTTGGTTTAATGTCTTTATGTTGAAGAGGTTTGTTTAGAAGAACATTATTTTGCAAATAGATTTGGGCCGCTGCAATGTAATTTGCTGCTCTTGTGTATTTTTTAATAGCATTGATTGCTTGCGCTTTTGAGAGCTTTTTTGGTTGGACCATCCAAGTACTAACAAAGAAATTTGCGTATATTAATGTTGCGGGCGTAGTCTAAAGAAAGACAAATAGTTCTATTTTACTACTGGTTAGTCAAAAATCTACCAAAAGATTTAAATAAGGGTAGTTTTTTTTAACAATATATCATAATAATATGATTATTGGAGGATTAGACAAAAATGACGACAAATATTTCACGAAGATGTTTGGTGCAAGGAGGTATAAGTGCACTAGTTTTAGGTGCTTTGGGTTCTGCTGGAAGAGAGGCACATGCTTCTTCAGGCAGTGATTCTCCAGGTAGGAGTTATATTTCTGACTTAGATGTTGTTCGACAACATGTTATTGATAGAGGAACAGAACACAATGTGTTTGAGTCTTTTACTGCTTATAGTCTTCAAATGCCTCCAGAAGCAACAGATCTTGACCTTCCAATTAGTGTGGCTGTGTATGATGATTCAGATCCTCAAACACAGGGAACATCTGATTCACAAGACCATTTAATTGTTAGGGTCCCAATTCATAGGGGCAATCTTGAGTTCTCCACTGATCCAATTGATTATGCAAGGAAAGATGATCCAAATGGTTTAGCATATGTTAGCATGGGTTCTGGCAATGAACAATGGCTTGGTGATGAAGGCGGTCAGAAACTCGTTCGAAAGATTTTTGAGCCTGTTTACAAGAACATTGTTGCACAATTAGCTGATCATATTCGATCCTAATATTTCTTTTATATTTTTATTTTTTTTGAGTTTCTGTTTATATTCACTACAAACACAAAATATTAAAATACGTTTCCGGTGAACACCTTTCTCATGAAAGACTATGGAACAATTATTCCTGGACTCACAATTGATGGCGCGTTAGCAGAATATCCTGTTGTGAATGAGAGGGAAGTTCGAGGAGCTGCAGGGATAATGTTTCTCATTGGGAGTATTACCTTCTTTTTTGCCTTATTCACGAAAGATCTTTCCGTGGCAGCAGTTGTTGTTCCTCTGTTCTGGTTAGATTTTTTTCTCAAAACCGTGTTTCAACCATACTTCAGTCCGTTTGCAAACATTGCAATGCTTTTTGTCTTTAATCAACAACTAGAGTATGTTGGTGCAATTCAGAAACGGTTTGCATGGGGAATTGGTTTGTGTCTTGCAACTCTCGTCCTCATTGTACTTTTTGTGTTTGGTGTAAGGGGCCCGATTCCATTTATTCTTTGTGCAATCTGCTTATTTTTCATGTGGTTAGAAGCATCGTTTGGGATTTGTGTTGGTTGTAAAATCTACTTGGGATTGTTAAACAAAGGAATGTTGAAGGAACCAAAGGTTCGTCCAGCATGTCCTGGTGGCGTGTGCTCAATCAATAAAGGGAAATAAACCAAATCTTCTCTTTAACATCCAGACGTTCTCTTGATGGCGCATGGCTTTCTCTCACCCATAACCTATATAAATCAGGCGCTCTCTGTTCTCTTTCATGGTCACAAGTTCAGAATATACTATTGCTTCCTTACACCGTGAGACTCCAGACACTGTGAGTTTTGTGCTTAAAGGGGCTCCTTTAGAACATAAGGCAGGACAGTTTGTCATGTTAGAATATCCTGTGGTAGAAGCTGAAGCAAATGATCCAAAAAAACCAATCAAACGTGCGTATTCCATTGCATCAAGTCCTTCTCGTGGGAAGAAGGGAGAGATTAAACTTTGCGTAAAAGAAATGCCAAATGGTTTGATTTCAAAGTTACTTCAAAAGGTTACAAAATCAAGTTGTTTTATGATCTCTGGTCCGTTTGGAGGATTTGTATTTGATCCAAAAGAACATAAAGATATTGTGATGATATCAGCTGGTAGTGGGATCGCTCCGTTTGCTTCATTTCTTGAACAAATTAAAGATGAAAAGTTAGATACAAAAGCTTGTTTGATTTTTAGTAATAAAACTGAAGAAGATATAATCTGTCGTAAATGGCTTGATGAATTGGCTGAAAACTGTCAAAATGCAGAAGTTCATTATACTTTAACGCGATGTCCTGAAACAATTCCCAAAGGAGAAGATGTTTGGTGTGGAAAAAAAGGTAGAATTGATTCAAAGATGCTTGAAACAGTTTGTGGCAATGATTTAGCTAGCAAGGATTTTTTCCTTTGTGGGCCACTTGTATTTGTTAAATCAATGCGAGAATTGTTAGCAGAACTTAGTGTAGATAAAGAAAAAATTCATTTTGAAAGTTATGGATAATTGGTGAAAAACAATGGAAGAAAAGAAATTTACAGAAGAAGGACATTTAATCAAACCAAAGAAGGATGTTTGTTGTAGTCATGGTACATCTATTCCAAAAGAAACTATTGCAACAAGTGGTAGTCAAAGTGCAGCACCAAAATCGATGAAAAATGTTGGTGTGAACGTGTGGGAAATTCCAACCTCATTTAAAGATGGAATGTTAGTCCCTGCAAGAATATATGCTAATAAAGAATTAATTGAACAAATGGATAAAGGTGTTTTTGATCAAATTACTAATGTAGCTAGTTTACCTGGGATCCAACAAAATGCATTTTGTATGCCAGATGGGCATTGGGGTTACGGATTTCCAATAGGTGGAGTTGCAGCATTCGATCCAAAAGAAAAAGGTGTTATAAGTCCTGGTGGAATAGGTTTTGATATCAACTGTGGAATGCGACTTATGAGAACAAATTTACATGTCTCTGAAGTTCAACCTAAAATAAAAGAGTTAATGCACTTATTGTACAAAAAAGTGCCAGCTGGTGTTGGCCTTAAAGGAACATTCAAAGTTACATCAGAAGAGTTTGACTCTGTTATGACTAAAGGTGCTGCTTTTGTTGTTGAGAAAGGTTTTGGATGGCCAGAAGATGTTGAACACATAGAATCTAATGGTGTGATCCCTGGCGCAGACCCTACAAAAGTAAGTGCTAAGGCACGTAAACGAGGAATAAATCAACTTGGAACGCTTGGTTCTGGGAATCATTATTTAGAAGTGCAAGTGGCTGATAAAGAAAACGTTGTTGATTCAGAGGCTGCAGCAGCTTTTGGAATAGATAAAGATGGACAAATAGTTGTTATGTTTCATTGTGGGTCTCGTGGTTTTGGACATCAAATTGGAACAGATTATCTTCGTTTGTTTGTTGAAGAAACCATGCCGAAATATGACATTAAAATACTCGATAAAGAACTAGCTTGTGCACCATTTGATAGCCCTGAGGGCCAATCATATTTTGCAGCAATGGCTTGTGCTGCTAATATGGCATTTGCGAATAGGCAAGTAATTACACATAAAATTCGCGAAGCGTTTGAGGAAATGTTTGGTAAAACTGCACGCGAAATGGAGATGTTTTTAGTGTATGATGTTGCACACAATATTGCAAAAGTTGAAAAGCATGTTGTTAACGGTGTTTCTAAAGAAGTTGTTGTACATCGTAAAGGATCAACTCGTGCGTTTGGCCCTGGTCGTGCAAGTGAACTTCCTAATGATTATAAAAAAGTTGGACAACCAGTAATACTCGGTGGTTCAATGGAAACAGGATCCTATCTTTTGGCAGGCTCTGATGGATCAGAAGCCACATTTGGTTCCACTGCACATGGTGCGGGCAGAGTTATGAGTCGTATGAAAGCAAAGAAACTTTGGCGTGGTAATGAACTACAAGCAAAGATGGAGAAATCAGGAATTTATGTTAAAGGTGCATCTATGAAAGGTCTTGCTGAAGAAGCGGGTGGTGCTTACAAAGACGTACATGCTGTTGTAAAGACACTTGAAGAAGCAGGAATTACTCGAAGGGTTGCAATGCTTAGACCAATTGGAAATATTAAGGGATAAGTTTTGAATCAAAGTTGCTGGAGATTGATGGTTCAATGAAGCGATGGCGCTATCAAACACTATGGAACTCCAAGAATTACGTAGACAAATATTGCACATTATCACAGGATCAATAATCTTGTTTAGCTATTATTACGATTACTTGTCTCCTCTATCAATATTTCTTTTCCTGGCCGCAGGAATATTAGCTTCGTTCATAATAAAGTATCAACGAATCCCTTTTATTTGTGATTTTTTAGAATTGTTTCAACGAGATGAGGAACAGCAGACAGTTCCCGGGAGGGGAGCAATTTTTTTCTTTTTAGGAGTTCTTCTTGCAACAAAAATATTCACAAAAGATGTGGCGTTAGCTTCTATTGCGATACTTACATTTGGAGATTCTATTAGTCATATCTTTGGAAAAGAGTTTGGGAAAATGAAAAATTTTCTGAGTAAGAAGAGTACAAAAGTGATTGAAGGGTCTGTTTTCGGAACTTGTTGTGCATTTTTAGGATCAGTTCTTTTTGTTTCTCCTTTGGAAGCATTTATGGCTTCTTTTATTGCAATGTTTGCTGAACTTGCTGAACTGAAATTTGCAGAGAAAATAATTGATGATAATCTGTTGATTCCACTTGTTGCAGGCACAGTTATTACTCTTTTGAGGAAGTTTTTAGTTGGAGTTTGAAAAAAGAATTAAATTTATATTTTTATAATTCCAAAGCTTCCTTCCTCATCTTCATCTGTCTCTTTTTTCTATTGTAATTTATTACGAATTTATGTGTTTCATCACGTATCTTTCTTATAAGAAGCATCATTGCACTTGTTTTCTTAAACTTCAAAGTGTCTTCAGTATCTGGAAGAACTATTTCTTCATCTTCTTTAGCTAAACCAATTAGTGGAATTTGCAGTTGAAGTTGTTTAAGAGCTTTCATTGCAGATGACACTTGACCTTTACCACCATCAATTATGATCAGCTGTGGCATCTCTTTGTTTTCTTTTTTCAAATGGTGGTAACGCCTGTAGATAACTTCACGCATAGAAGCAAAGTCATCTTGCTTTCCTTTAGTGGACTGAATTTCATATTTGCGATATGCTGTTTTGTTAGGTCTTCCATCAACAAATTGAATCATGGCAGCCACAATATGCTCGTCACCTAAATTCGAGATATCAAAACATTCAATTGTTTCTGGAAGCTCTGGAAGATTTAATTTATCTTGAATTTCTTGCAAAGTTTTGTTTTCAAGTAGGTAATGTGCATTCTTTTCAGCAATTTCAATTAGTTTTGTTTTTTCTCCTCTCAGAGGAATAGTGAAACTAACTTTTGTCCCCTTCATTGTAGTTAGATAATTTTCAAGAAGTTTTTTATCGTGATTGTTCTCCCAAGCTGACCTGTTGATAATGATTTCATGTGGTATTGAATTTGTGGAATAATATAATTTAATGAATTCTTCTATGAGCTCAGGGTCACTTTCAAATTTGTATTCTTTCTTTCCGCTAATCACACCTTTATGAATTGAAAATAAAACAATTGCTGTTTTCCCTTTTTGTTCAAGTGCAGCAAGAACGTCTTGGTCAAATTTCACTATACGATCTACAGTTTGTTTTGCTTCCATATATTCAATTGCTTCTAACTGTTTTCTCTTTTCAAGAGCTTTTTCATAGTCTTTTTCATAGGCTGCGTTTTTCATTTGTCTTTGGAGATTTTTAATTACTTGTTTATTGTCTCCTTTAAGAAAAGAAATTGCTCCTTCAACTTGTTTTTTGTATTCTAGTTCTGTTACTTTCTTTGCACATGGTGCACTACAAAGGTTAATGTGATAATTGAGGCACGTTCTTTTTGGAAGATTTCTGCAAGTTCTAAGTTTGAAAATCTGGAGACAAAGTTGAATGAGTTCTCTTCGTGCTGACCCATCAGTAAACGGCCCAAAGTATGTTCCTTTCTTTAGAACTTTTCGTGTTGAGAGAATTCTTGGGAATTTGTCTTCTGATGTTAGTTTTATGTACGCAAATGTTTTTGCATCCTTGAGATTGATATTATATTTTGGCCTGTGTTGTTTAATGAGTTTGTTTTCAAGAAGAAGCGCTTCAACTTCAGTGTTTACAATAAATGTTTCAATGTCAGCTATATTTTTTATCAGAATTTGTGTTTTAGCTGATTGTATTCGTTTATTTGATGTTTGGAAATAACTTTTGACTCTGTTTTTGAGATTTTTTGCTTTACCTATGTAAATGATATTGTTTCTTTTATCTTTGAATAGGTAGACTCCTGGATCCTTGGGGAGTGTAGATAGATCAATTTGTTGCATAGAATCATATATCATTTGTTTTTATAAAAATATTAGTCTTAATTGTACTGTATTAATTCAACACTCTCTTCAAGAACTGTCCAGTAAATGATTTTTTAATTTTGGAAATTTCTTCTGGGGTTCCTTTCGCAATAATATCTCCACCTCTTTCACCACCTTCTGGCCCGAGATCAACTACATAATCAGCACACTTAATGACATCTAAGTTATGCTCAATTACATAAATTGAATTGCCTTTTTCTACAAGGCGGTTGAGTACTTGTAAAAGTTTTCGAATATCTTCAAAATGCAAACCAGTTGTTGGCTCATCAAGTAAGTAAACTGTGTGCCCCTTTTTCATTTTAGCAAGTTCCCTTGTTAGTTTAATTCTTTGAGATTCTCCTCCACTGAGAGTTGTGGCGCTCTGTCCTAGTTTGATGTATCCAAGCCCCACGTCATAAAGTGTTTGCACTTTTCGTTTAATAGGTGGGTGATTTTCAAAGAATACAAGAGCTTCTTCCACAGTCATGTTCAAGACTTCTGCTATGTTTTTTTCTTTGTAAAAGATATCTAATGTGTCCTTATTGTATCTCTTACCCCTACATTCATCACAAGTAACGAATACATCTGGGAGGAAGTTCATTTCAATTTTGATTGTTCCATCTCCTCTACACGCTTCACATCTGCCCCCAGGCATATTAAATGAAAATCTTCCAGCTTTGTAGCCCCGCATTTTTGATTCTTTTGTAGAAGAGTAGATTTTTCGAATTTCGTCAAAGATTTTTGTGTATGTAGCCGGGTTAGATCGTGGTGTCTTTCCAATTGGTTCTTGATTTATAACAACAACAGTTTTCACATCTTCTGGAATTTTCATTGAAGTATGTTTTCCTATTCTGTCAAAGCTAAAGCCTAACTTTTTCTTAAGTGCTGGAATAAATGTTTGATTCATTAATGTTGATTTGCCTGAACCAGAAACACCTGTTATAGCACATAACACTTTTGTTGGAAGTGTGATTGTAATATTTTTGAGATTGTTTTGAGTACAACCTTTGATTGTGATCTCTTGTTTGTGGTCTTTAAGAACATCTCTTCGTTCTTTTGGGAGTTTAATTTGGTTTTTCCCACAAAGAAATTTTCCAGTTGTACTCTCTTTATTTGCTTTAATTTGTTTTGGCGTTCCTTGAGCAACAATTGATCCTCCATGAACTCCTGCTCCTGGACCTAAATCAATTATGTAATCAGCAGCTGTCATAGTCTCTTCATCGTGTTCCACAACAATTAGTGTGTTTCCTAGATCTCTTAGCCTATGAAGAGTGTCTATTAGTTTTTTGTTGTCTCTTTGATGAAGGCCTATACTTGGTTCGTCAAGAATGTATAGGACACCCATCAAGTTTGCACCAATTTGTGTTGCAAGGCGAATTCTTTGCGCTTCTCCACCACTTAAAGTTCTTGCAGTTCTGCTTAAGTTAAGATAACTTAATCCGACATTGTTGAGAAATGTTAGCCTGTTTGTTATTTCTTTTAAGATTTGATTTGCAATGAAAAGATCTTTTTCTCCAAGTTGTTTTGGAAGTTTCTTGAAGAATTCTAATGATCTCTCAATACTAAGATCAGTTATGTCAATAATATTTTTGTTTGTTATTTTTACAGCAAGCATAGTTTCTTTGAGTCGTTTTCCAAGGCATTGTTGACAAGGTTTAGATCTCATCATCTTCTCAATTTTTGTTTTCCGATAATTTGATTCTGTTTGTTTGTAAAGGCGCATTGTTTGTGGAATTATCCCCTCCCAACCATTCTTCATATGCATTCTAGCCCCAGTGTGCCACCGCCCTTTAATTTCTTCATCAGTTCCATACAATAGGACTTTTAGTTGTTTTTCTGAGAATTTATTTATTGGAGTGAATATATCAAAATCATACTTTTTCCCAACAACAGTGATCTGTTGGCTGCGCCATTTTGCATCCATTTTTCCATATACTGCTAAAGCGCCATCAATTATACTCAGTGTTTTATCTGGAATAACTAGATCTGGATCGACTTCTAAATGTTCACCAAGCCCTGAGCAATTTGTACACGCACCAAATGGTGAGTTAAACGAAAACATTCTTGGTTCAAGTTCTTCAAATATAATTTTTGGATGATTTGGACATGCACCAAAGTTTGAGTATAAGGTTTCACCCGCGCCACGACCAATTTCTTTGTTCTGTTTTGTTTTTTTCTTGTTTAGTTTTTCAGTTGCTCTTTTGTCAGGATCAAGAACAATCATTTTCCCATCCCCTTTTTGCAAGGCAGCTTCAACAGCTTCACTAAGTCTTAATCTTGTATCTTGATTGATAGTAATTCTATCTATTACCGCTTCAATCCAATGTTTTTCATACCTTGCTAATTTAATTTCATCTTTTATTGTGTCAAGGCGGTATATTCTTCCATCAACTCTTACTCTGCTAAATCCTTCTTTAAGTAAATCATCAAAAATTTGTTCATGTGTCCCTTTCTTTCCTCTTGTAATCGGGGCTAAGATAATTAATTGTTTACCAACGTCTGCCATGATTCTTGTTGTTATAGTTTCAGCGCTAAGTGGTTTAATCGGACTTTCACATTTTGGACAGTGGACGGTTCCAATCCTTGCGTAAAGAAGTCTTAGGTAATCATAAATCTCAGTTACTGTTCCAACAGTTGATCTTGGATTTTTACTTGTTGTTTTCTGTTCAATAGAAATTGCCGGACTTAGGCCTTCGATACTGTCAATATCAGGTTTATTCATTATCCCTAAGAATTGTCTTGCGTAAGCTGAGAGGCTCTCAACGTACCTTCTTTGCCCTTCAGCGTAAATGGTGTCGAATGCTAAGGAAGATTTTCCAGAGCCTGATAGGCCAGTTATTACTGTGAACTTATTTCGTGGAATAGTAACTGTAATATTCTTTAGATTGTGCTGCCGAGCTCCCCTTACTATGACGTCTTTTAACATGCTAAAGTATATTTTCGAGTCTGCTATATAAAGTTTCAGTTGAGGTGACCAGTGGAAATCTGATATTATTAGAATTAGTAAATTAAGTGTAATTTTAATAGGATATTGTCACTTTGTTTAATTTACTACTTTTAAGTCATTATTAGTAAAAACATTTATAAACTAGATGGTTTTTGTTATAAAAATAGTGAAATTATTTTAATAATCTCTTGATTTCAAATAATATTTGGTGAAATTGAAAAATGGCTGAAAAATTAAATGTTTATGAAATATTTGCTCTTAATAGTGGTTCTTTTAGAAATCCTTTTGTCACACGTGGAATTCCAAGAGACCTTAAGTTTGAGCCTAATGGGCCCCGTTATAGAAATTTAAAATTTCTTTTGGATGCTCGTGATTTTTCTAAACCAAAGGAAGTTCCATCTGAAGATGTAAGAAGATCTTTAATTGATAGATTAATTGGAAGTTCTTTAATGGCTTATTTGCCATGTTCATCTACTAGGGATGTTAAGCCAACTCTTTGTGAACCAGAAAAAGTTAATCTTCCAGTTATAATTAATAGGATACCAACAGATCTATGTCCTTCTTTTGCTGAATTAATAAGGGCATCTAGTGATACCAATTCTGAAATTTATGTTTGTGGGGATTTATTTCAACATCCAAGAGGAACGAGAACATTTTTTGGTTATTCTGTAATGTCTCCATCAACTGAGGCCCAAGTTTCTTTGCCTAACCGTCAAGTTGAAGCTCAAGGATTGATAACTACATTGGAACATTTAACTGATACAGTTTATTTTTGATTTTTTTATTGCAATAACTTCTTTTGCCAAGGCCTTAAACAGTCCCTTTTATTTGTGACAATTACTTCAAGAAGCTGATCATTACACGCAATTAAGTGGCCACGTATCTTGAGTTTCTCTGCAATCTTATTGCGTTTTTCTTCCAATTTTTCATATGCATTCTTCTGCTCTCTTGTCATACGTTTTCTTGGTTTTGGAGGAACCATAATCTCTCCACCCTTAGCTTTAGTTACAGCACTCGCAAATTGTTTAGCATTAGTTTTAATGTACCGTGAAGCTTTTTTGAGGAATTTCCACCCTTTTTCTCCTTTTGGTGGTTTTTTCGATAATTCCATCATATCTCTTGTACCTAAAACATAATGAAGTGGTTTATCGTATTTTTGTGCAAGTGTGTTTCTTAGTTGCCAAAGATTCAGAAGAACTGCTCTTTCTTTGTCAGTTAATTGTCTAATTCCTTTCAAATCATAAAATCCTTGCTCATGATATTCTAATTCTTTATTTTCGATCTCTTTGCATTCTTGTGTACACCATGTAAGGCGTTTTTTCTCTTTTAATTCTGCGATTAATTTTCTTTGAATGAAAAGAAGGTTTTTGGTGTCACCGATTGCATAAGCTAACATCTCCATTGATAGTGGTCGTCTTGTCCAATCATATCTTTGGTACTTTTTTTCTGCTTTGATATTGCAATATTGTTCTAACAAAGAAGCGAGACCAATTTTTTCTTTGCCTAATAGCAAAGAAGCCATTTGTGTGTCAAAAATGTTTTTTGGTCTGCATTTGTATTGAGTGTATAAAATTCTTAAATCGAAACTGAAGTCATGTAAGACTTTTTGGATTTTCTCGTTTTCTAAGAGTTTGATTAAAGGAAGAAGTTTTGCTCTAGTTTCAAATGGTAATGTATCAATAATATAATGTTTATCTTTGCTTGATATTTGGATGAGGCAGATGTATGTGCCATAATGATGTAATCCATTTTCACATTCGATGTCTATTGCGAACTTTGTTATTTGTTCAAGTTCTTTGCAAGCATTCTCTAATTCTTTATTTGTTTGGATGTATTCAAATGCTTTTTCTTTGCTTGGAGCAACTTTTGTTTCTGGCGCCTTTTTTTGTGTTTTTGCTTTAGAAATAGGCTTGTTTTGGTGTGTTTTTGTTTTTTTAGTCCAAACTTTCTTTGCTTTGGTTTTCTTTGCTTTCATTTGTAGAAGGAGCTAAAGGGAGGGAGTGGTTTTTAAAGCTGTTGATTTAGT